>DASUVR010000359.1:0-7886 GCA_036378855.1 Gemmatimonadales bacterium
GAGGGCTCGATCGTGGTCGGCCGGGTGAAGGAGTCGAAGGAGAAGAACTTCGGCTATAACGCCGCGACCGATAATTACGAGGATCTGGTTCGGGCCGGCGTCATCGACCCGACCAAGGTCACCCGCACCGCGCTGCAGAACGCGGCGTCCATTGCGGGTCTCCTGCTTACCACCGAATGTGTTGTGGTCGAGAAGAAGGAGGACAAGCCGGCTCCTGCGGCTCCTCCGGGCGGCGGTATGGGCGGGATGTATTAATCCCAACCGCAGCCAATGTCATATCGAGCGCCCCGGGTTGAACCCGGGGCGTTTCGTTTCCAGCAACTGCATCGAGTGGTCGAGCGCTGCAGAAGATCGCACGCCGGAGTGGAGGCTCGAGGCTCCAGCAATGACTTAGGCAGCCCGAGAAGTGGTATGGCTAATGCCCTGCGATATCGAGCGCCTGCCATTCCCATCTGCCCCGGAGCCCGATGCCGAAGCCGACACCCCCGCGGGGTCCCCAGCACGACCCGATGGCGGGCGTGGTAGACCGCCTTCTGGCCCAGCTGCCTGGTCTCCAGGGACAGCCGGAGCCCCCGCGCGCTGCCACGCGCTCGTCCAGCTCTTTTGGCGCGACCAACATCGTTCCTCGTCCGGAGGTGAGTCCCCAGCGGCGGGTGCTCGGCATGTGGTTCCGAGTGGCACTGGCCCTATGCCTCGCGGTGACGATGGGTGGATGGCCCTACAATCGCTCCTGCGGATTTCCCCTGCTGGGCTATCTCAGCGCGGTAACCACGGTGATCGTGGCAGGAATATGGGCTGCCATGGCTTCCTGGAAGGTGCGCAGCGGACTGGCTCACACCATAGCGCTGATTCTGGTCCTGTTCGGATTCGTCCTGGCCGGCTCCGAGTTGCTCACTCGGAGCGGATACGCGGTTGACCGCGCGACCTGGCAGTGCGAGGATCCCATCCTCGACACCACCGTGAGCGCCTGAGCAGACCCTCCCGGATCTCCTTCCTGACGTCGTAGTGAGAAAACCAGACCCCGGGCTGCGTCACAGAGATGACGGCGGACTGGACGGCCGCCGGTTTGTCCTGGATACTTTTGACCAGGCAGATCCATTCATCTCTTCGACCCATCTCTGAGAGGACACCGGCCCCGTGCTCCCCGCTTCGCTTCGCGCCAGCCTCACCATCATGGTCATCGCATTCTCCATGGCTTCTCCGCTCTCGGCCCAGCTGTTCCTTTCCCCGACGATTGGGGCCTATATCCCAACCACGGAACTGGTCAAAGCCGCTCAGGGCGAGGAGTTCAAGCAGGAAGTGGCGGTGGCAGTCGGCGGCCGCCTGGGTTACCGCTTCGGCACCCGCCTAGGTCTGGTTACATCGGTATCCTACGTGCCGAGCAGTCTCCGATTCACCTTCAACAACAGTGAGACCAAGACGGACGCGAATCTGCTGTTTGGGTCGGCCCGGGCGAGCTTCCAGGTCATCCCCTGGACCAGTCCGGTTTGGCTCGGTCTCAACGCGGGGGCCAGTCTGGTGAAACGAGGCGGAGACGCCTACGCCAATCTCGAGGACAAGAGCGACGTCGGCGGAGTGGTGGGAGCAACGGTGGGATTCAATCTGGGAAGCTTTCTCAATTTCTACGTTGCGGCCGACGATTACATCTACGGCACCACCTTCGTCGACGAGAACACGCTGCAGGAGAAGCAGACCCAGAACGACGTGCACTTGTCGCTGGGTTTCGGCATCCCCCTCAGCAAGTAGTCTCGGGCTACAGCGCCAAATCCAGTTGGATGCCCGTCATGTGAGCGACCGGGATGGGCGGCAGCGGCTTGTCCTGGTCGGCCACATGTAACGCTCCCAGGAAACCGGAGCGTCGAAGCGCGGTTGCTACCGCGGCGCGAGCGTCCGAAGCCGTATTGCAGTGTTCACTCAGATGAGCGAGCACTACGATCGAGAGACCAGGATGATGCAGCTCGCGCAGGAGCTGAGCCGCAGCTCGGTTGGAAAGATGCCCTGCCGAGCCGGCGATCCGTCGTTGCACCACCGGAGGGTAGTCGCTGGTTCTCAGCTGTAATTCGTCGTAATTGGCCTCCAGCACAATCGCGCTCAAGTTCCGCAGCAGGTATCGCACGGCAACAGTCGGCCGCCCCAGATCGTAGGCAAATCCCGCGCTGGCTCCATCCGCTGTCCGAATCACAATGGCCAAGGGGTCGGCCGCGTCGTGGCTGGTGGAACACGCTTCCAGCTGGAACGGTCCCAGCTCCACCGCACGGCACAGACCGAGCGATCGGTGCTCTGTTTCCTGGTGCAGCATGGTAAGCCTGGCCCAGGTACCTGAGCCGGTGAGCACCGGCGCGCGAAGCCGCCGGGTAAGCCCCAGCGCACCCCGGCTGTGGTCGCCATGCTCATGGGTGAGCGCGATGCCGGCCACGCGACTGAGATCCAACCCTACAGCCTCGGCTCTCCGCTCGACTTCACGGGCGCTGAAACCGGCATCGATCAGCAGCACGACACCTTCCGACTCGACCGCGCAGCAGTTTCCCCGGGAGCCCGATCCGAGCATATAAAGCGTGATCACCGGACGCTCCGCTGATAGGCCAGCCGGAGAGATTCCCGGCGGTCAGCCGAGAAGGAGACGTTGCGCCGGGCCATTACCCGCTCGGCCACTCGGAGGAATCCGTCCTCAGACATCCGTTCGGCACCGGAGCAGCCCCAGGCAAAGGGAGGGATGTACTTGGGCGGGCTGGGCGGACCGAACACGTTGGCCCCGGCGGAAATGACAGTTCCGGTGGCGAGCATGGTGCCGATTGCCGTCTTGGCGTGGTCACCGATCAAACTGCCGACATTGAGCCGTCCGGTTTCGATCCGCTCGCCGTCGACCTCGAGGCGGACCGGGCCATAGGTGTTCTTGAGGTTGGATGTGGTGGTGCCGGCTCCGAGGTTTACCCAGTGGCCAATGAGGCTATGTCCGACAAACCCGTCATGGCTCTTGTTGGCGTAGCCCAGAAACACACTGGTGGAGATCTCACCCCGCACCCGGCATTCCGGTCCGAACACCGAACCACGGATGAAGCCGCCCAAAACCCGAGTGCCCGGTCCCACGTAGATGGGACCTTCCAGGCGAGCACCACTCCTTACCTCTGCTCCCTGATCCACTACTACCGCTCCCTGGCGCACGTCAAACACCACACCGGGCTCGACTGTGGCGCCCAGAGAGATCACGTGGGTGGGATCGCCGAGGACCAGACTTCCTTCCGGGACACCGCCGTGGGGCGCAGCCAGAAAGTCGGCGCAGTCCGCGATGAGCAGCTGCTCCAGGGCCGTGAGCAGATCGTAGGTCCCGCGCAGCAGAACCCCTTCGATCTCCAACGCCGACCCCTGATCGTGGGGTCCGGTCCAGTGCTCGCCGGAAGGAATGAGCCAACCCACGCTTTGGTGCCGGTGGGTCAACCGCCGAATTCCGGGCGACGGATCGAGCGGAACACCAGTAGGAGCGAACCAGGAGGCCGCGATAAGGGCCGGGCCCTCGATGCTTCTCGGAGCTTGTACCGACGGCTCGTCGGATTCCGAAAATCCGGCAGCGTGATCGCCCAGCAGTGCGGTGGCGTCTTCCCCCGCGGCTGCCTCCCAGCGTTCCCGGATCCGCCAGATTCCGGCGCGGAGCTCCGCGATGGGGCGGACTCCGGCAAAGGGGGCCCAGGCCGCACCGGGCGAGTCGGGCTCGAGCAGGTATAAGGCGGTCACGAGGAAGTGTCTCGAACATCGGGCGGAAGCGCGTCGAGCAGCTGCTTCATGGATGCGGCCTGTTCGGTGGGCATCACCAGAATTCTGCCGTTGGCCTGCACCACGATCAGATCCCAGACGCCGCTGAGGACCACGGTGTCACGCTCCGCCCACACAATGCAATCCTCAGTGTTATGAGCGAAGGCCCGGCCGACAATGACGTTTCCATTGGGATCTTTAGGCCTCACCCGGGTGAGTGCCTGCCAGGTGCCGATGTCGTCCCAGGCGAACGCTCCACTCACCACAGCAACGGCCGAGCTCCGCTCGAGCAAGCCGACGTCAATCGAGATCGGGGTGACCTCCCGAAAGAACCGCTCGATGTTACCCGAACGAAGATTCCCCAGGTACGGCGCCACCTCGGGTGTATGGGCCTCCGTTTCGGCCAGCAACTTGTCGGCGGTCCAGGCAAAGAGCCCACTGTTCCACAGCGCGCCGGCGGCCATCAGGTCCAGGGCGGTGGCGGCGTCGGGCTTCTCGGAAAATCGCGCCACCATGCGAGCGCTGTGACTGAGGGCGGGGCCGGGTACGATATACCCGTAGCCCGTTTCCGGCCGAGACGGCACTACTCCTACGGTGACGAGTCGATCGTGCTCCCGGGCGGTGGTCAGCGCGAGGTCTGCGGTGCGACGGAATGCGGCGGCGTCGCCTACGGCCCAGTCGGCATGAAGCGAGAGCACCTCAGCCTGGGGATCGCGCTGCAGGGCCTCCCAGGTGGCCCAGATCAACGCCGGCGCGGTGGAGGCGGCCCGCGGTTCGATCAGCATGTTGGCGGAGACAAGCTGCAGCTTCTGCTCCAGCCTCGGCGCGAGAGCCGGGCCGGCCACAACGAGTATTCGCTCTCGCGGAATCAGTCCCCCAAGCCGCTCGACCGCTTCCTCGGCGGTGGAGCTGGAGCCCGCCAGTGGGAGAAGCTGTTTGGGATGCTCCGGTGTACTCAGGGGCCAGAACCGGGTCCCGGAGCCGCCGGCGAGAATAACTGCCCATCTCATGACAGCGGGGTCAGGATCATCCGATGTCCTGGGCTCCAGTGCGAGAGTTCAACCCGGTTCAGAGCAATGCGGCCAGTGCGGGACGGTGCTGGCCGAGATCGTGGAGAATCGGCCCGACATCCGACTCGGCGTTTGCTACGATTGCCAGGCAATCTCCGGCCCCGATGTGGGCCACGATGAGGAGCGCGCGATCATATTCGATGACGGCGTTCCGGAGCGCGCCGCGACCAGCCCCGAGCCCCAGCCGGGTGGCGTACTGCACCAGAGTGGCCGTGAGGGCGGCCAGGGAGTCGGCGTCGAACGGCTGGCGAGCAGCGTGCTCGATGGGCAACCCGTCCGCACTCAGCACCAGCACGGCCTCCACACCGTCACGCTCGACCAGGCCCCGCACGAGCTCAGTCAGGTTGGCCATTGTCAACTCCAGGCGGGAAAATTGCCCGGAACGTAGGAGTCGCCTCCAGTGAAGTCAAGAAAAAATTGTTGATTCCTTTTCCCGTGACGCTTAACCTTCCGGCTCTATGAAATCTTTTTTCGGAGCAGGGATTCTGCTGCTGGCCGTTACCGCTTGCAGCGACAACAGCGGCCTTCCCGATCCAACAATCACCAACGTGGAGCGGACCGAAACGATCTACGCGCTGGAGCAGACCCCGGTGGGGACAGCCAGCGCCTACGCGCTCGAAGGAAGCCGTCAAGTCCGGACGGATCTTTCCGTCGACTTCGATTTTGCGTACAACGTCGAGGCGGGCGGCCAGCATGTGTTTCTCCCCCGCGCCACGCTGGGGATCGATAGCCTGGCCAGTGTCAAACCGGGGTTCCAGGCCAGCACCGAGAGTTTCGAGGGGATCACGACGGCTCCGAGCAACGGCTACACCACGGATTCCGTCATTGCGATTGCGGCGGGGGAGCGCTATGTGGTGAGAGGGCGGGTAACCTGCGTGTCGCTGGGCCTTCCCAAGTACGCCAAGCTCGAAGTTGTCTCTTTCGACGACGTGGCCCGAACCGTGACTTTTCGCATTCTCACCGACGACAACTGCGGCTTCAAGGGCCTCCAGCCCGGCCTACCCAGCAACTAGTCGTGATTGACATCAAGCGTCTCCGCCAGGATCCCGAGGGCACTCGGGCCCGCCTGCTGCGACGGGGAGATGACTCTCTCGGCCCGCTGCTGGATGAGATGCTGCAGCTGGATCGGCAGCGGCGCGAGCTGCTCACCCGGGTGGAATCGCTCAAGGCGGAACGGAACGCGGCCAGCGATGAAGTCGCCCGGCGGAAACGGACGGGAGAGCCAACCGACGAGCTCATGCAGCGGCTCAAGGCATCGGGTGAAGAGGTTCGGGCGCTCGACCCGACGCTGCGAGAGGTGGAGGCTCTGCTCGACGATCGGCTCCTTTCCCTTCCCAATCTCCCGCTGGACGAGGTGCCCGATGGCGACGCTTCGGCCAACCGGGTACTCCGCGCCTGGGGCAATCCCCCGGTGTTCGATTTTACGCCGCGCCCTCACTGGGAGCTGGGCACGGCCCTCGGCATCCTGGACCTTCCCGCCGGGGTGAAAATCACCGGCTCGGGTTTTCCCCTGTACACCGGCGCTGGGGCGCGACTGATTCGCGCCCTCGCCAACTTCATGCTCGATCTCCATACTCGAGAGCATGGCTACCAGGAAGTGGCTCCGCCCTATCTGGTCAATAGGGCCACTCTGACCGGCACGGGCCAGCTCCCCAAGTTTGCGGAGGACATGTACGCGTCGCCGGCCGACGACCTGTTTCTCATTCCCACAGCGGAAGTCCCGCTTACCAACATCCATCGGGAGGAAATTCTCGAGCTGAAAGACTTGCCGGCCGCCTACGTGGCCTTTACGCCGTGTTTTCGCCGGGAGGCCTTCTCTCACGGGAAGGACACTCGCGGTCTGATCCGGGTCCATCAATTCGATAAGGTCGAGCTGGTGCGCATCGTGCAGCCGCAAGACTCACCCGCCGAGCATGAGCAGATCACCGGGCACGCCGAAGCGGTGCTGAGGCAACTGGGTTTGCCGTACCGGGTCGTCGAGCTCGCCGCGGGGGACACGGGCTTTGCCAGCGCCCGGACCTACGATATCGAGGTCTGGGCTGCAGGGGTGGGCGCCTGGCTCGAGGTCTCGAGCTCGAGCACCTTCACTGACTACCAGGCTCGCCGGGCGAACATCCGTTATCGTCCGGCTCCCAAAGCCAAGCCCGAACTGGTGCACACCTTGAATGCCTCGGGCGTAGCCTTTCCCCGCACCATCATCGCGCTGCTGGAGAACAACCAGGCGGCCGACGGGTCAGTCAGAGTACCGGAAGCGCTGGTACCCTACATGGGCGTCGATCGTTTGACTCCCTGTGCGTAGCGACCGGCTGCAGCGACTGGCCCCCACCATGGTGGCTGCGCTGGTAGCATTGCTCGCCGCGCTGAGTCTGGGAACTGGAATCCTGATCTTCCGGCACTTTCAAGCCGACGCCACGGCCACCAGCCGGCTCTACTCCGGCGTGTTCGGAGGGCTCAACAATCCGCGGCCCGGGGCGGAGGCCGAGGCGCTGCTTCGCCTCGGGGCCCAGGTGAGGGCTCTCGGGCTCCCCCTGGTCGTCACCGACACCACCGGACGCGTCACGGCCGCCGCCAACCTGCCGTTCCAGGCGCCGCTCGACGACCCGCGGGTGCGGGCCTACGCCGAGCGACTCGACCGATGGAACCCGCCCATCGTGGACCAGGCCATCGGCACGGTGCACTACGGACCGCTGCCCGCGCAGCGCAATCTCACGGCGCTCGCCATCCTGCAGGCGCTCACGATCGCGGTGATGGTCGCGGTCGCGGTGTTCGCCTATCGGAATGCCATCGCGGCCCAGCGCGACCGGCTGTGGGTGGCGATGGCACGGGAGGCCGCCCTCCAGATGGGCACCCCGCTCACCAGCCTGCAGGGCTGGATCGAGCGGGTCCGTTCCCGGCCCTCGCCGCCGCCCGACCTGGCCGACCATCTCGCGGCCGACGCGGAGCGGCTCGACCGCGTGGCCCAGCGATTCGAGCGTATCGGCAATCCCGCCAAGCGCGAGCCCGTGGGCCTGGGCGCGCTGGCCGACCGCGTGGCCGGCTACTTCCGGCCCCGCCTTCCCAAGCGCGCCA
>DASUVR010000360.1:0-9031 GCA_036378855.1 Gemmatimonadales bacterium
AAAGAGCGCCGCCTGTCGCAGGAGGAAAAGCAGGCGTCGGCCCGGCAGAAGACCCTGCAGCGGGAGCTGGAATGGATTCGAATGTCGCCCCGCGCCCGACAGGCCAAGAGCAAGGCACGCATCACCGCTTACGAGGAGCTCCGGGCCGAGAGCGAGCGGCAACAGGAAGGCAGCACCGAAATCTTGATTCCGGTTCCGGACCGGCTGGGCGACGAGGTGGTCGTGGCCAAGGGACTGACCAAAGGATTCGGGGAACGCCTACTGATCGATGACCTGAGCTTTTCACTCCCGCGAGGAGGCATCGTTGGCATAATCGGCCCCAATGGTGCGGGCAAGACGACGCTGTTTCGCATGATCACCGGTCAGGAGGAGGCCGACGGCGGCTCGCTCAAGGTTGGATCCACTGTCCACATCGCCTACGTGGACCAGAGCCGGGAAACCCTGGATCCCGAGAACACCGTTTACCAGGAGATCTCCGGAGGCCAGGACCAGTTGCAGTTCGGCAGGCGCACCGTGAACGCGCGGGCCTATGCCGCGGGGTTCAACTTTCGGGGCGCCGATCAGCAGAAGAAGGTGGGAACCCTCTCCGGTGGAGAGCGAAACCGGCTGCACCTGGCCAAGCTGCTCAAGAGCGGCGGAAACCTGCTCCTGCTGGACGAACCAACCAACGACCTCGACGTGGATACCCTTCGAGCTCTGGAAGAGGCGCTACTCGGCTTTGCCGGCTGCGCGGTCGTCATCAGCCACGACCGCTGGTTCCTGGACCGGATCGCCACCCATATCCTGGCCTTCGAAGGCAACAGCGAGGTGGTCTGGTTCGAGGGCAATTACCAGGACTACGCCGCCGACTACCACCGGCGCAAAGGCTCCTCGGTCGACCAGCCGCATCGAATCCGGTATAAGCGGCTGGTGCATTAGCTGGGCGTCGGCTGCAGAATCCTGGTGAAGCGACGCCGCAGAACAGCCGATGCTTTCTTCCTGGCATAGTTCGATTGCATCATACCGCCCCGCTGCCCGGCGGCCCCACTGCCCCGCTATTATTGTCCATGCTCACCCCACAGAGTCGCATTCCCTACCTGCCGGGCCGCATCGAGGGTCTCTCCGCGCTCGCCATGAACCTGTGGTGGAGCTGGAGTCGGGAGGCGCGGGCGCTCTTTCAGTCCATCGATGTCGCGCTGTGGCATCACACCGGACACAACCCCCTTGAGCTGCTCTGCCGGGTCGAGCCGGCCCGCCTGGCCGCCTGCGCCAGCGACAGCGACTTTCTGCTGCGTTACGACGCCGTCATGCAGCGCATGGAGCACGAGGCAGATCACAGCGACACCTGGTTTGCCCGGAACTATCCCGACCTGAATGGCAGGCCGGTGGCCTACTTCTGCGCCGAGTTTGGCCTCCACAACTCGGTGCCGATCTACTCGGGTGGCCTCGGTGTGCTAGCGGGCGATCACTGCAAATCGGCCAGTGACCTGGGTGTTCCGCTGGTCGCCGTCGGGCTGTTCTACCGCAAGGGCTACTTCGATCAGCGGTTGACCCTGGAAGGGTGGCAGGAGGACAGCGACGAGGAGTACGATGTGAGCGCCACTCCTCTGGTTCCGGTGATGGGATCCGGCCGGCAACCCTGGCTCACGACGGTGCAAACCTCGGGACGGCCGGTGCACGTGCGGGCCTGGCAAGTCATGGTGGGACGGGTTCCCATCTACCTGCTCGACACCAACCTCGATGCCAACCATCCCGATGACCGTGGGCTGATGAACAAGCTCTACGCCGGGGGACCTGAGCTCCGGGTGCGGCAGGAGTGGATCCTCGGTGTGGGCGGAGTCCGTGTGCTTCGGGCTATGAACATCGATCCAGGCGTGTGGCATGCCAACGAGGGTCACGCGGGGTTCATGTTCATCGAGCGACTGCGGGAGCTGATCGTCGGCGGGACACCACTGGATCAGGCGATAGAGCAGGTTCGCGCGCAAAGTGTCTTCACCACGCACACTCCAGTGCCGGCTGGGCACGACGCGTTTCCTGCCGATCAGCTCGAGGCCTGCACCGGCCCGGTCTGGGAAGAGATGAGCATCAGCCGGGACCAACTGCTCGGCCTGGGAGCGCATCCGGGTCATGCCAATCAGTTCCATATGACGGCGCTCGCCATGCGACTCTCGGGGCGGGTAAACGGCGTGTCCCGGCGGCATGGCCAGGTCACCCGCAATTTGTGGCGGGATCTCTGGCCCAACCGGCCATGGGAAGCGGTTCCGGTTTCCCACGTCACCAACGGCGTCCACCTCGCCACCTGGATGGCGAGTCCAATCATGGCACTCCTGGACGAACATCTCGGGCCCGATTGGGGAGACCGGCTGGAGGAGCCCAGCTTTTGGGATCAGGTCCTCACACTCGATCATACCCAGCTCTGGGAAGCCCACCTGAAACAAAAGAGGGCGCTGGCAAATTTCATCCGGGAGGACGCCCGGCGCCGCTTTGCCGGCCAGCTGAAGGAAGCCTCGCAGGTGGTGGGCGCGGGAACGCTGCTCGATCCCATGGCCTTCACCATAGGCTTTGCCCGCCGCTTTGCCACTTATAAGCGGGCCAACCTGATCTTCCGTGAAATCGACCGGTTGCGCCGGTTGCTGGTGGACCCGTGGCGGCCGGTGCAGATCATCTTCGCGGGCAAGGCGCATCCGGCTGATAATCCGGGGAAGGAAGTACTGCAAAGCGTCTATCAGTTCACCCGCGATCCGGGGTTCGAGGGGCGGGTGGCGTTTCTGGAAGATTACGACATGCACCTGGCTCACCTGCTGGTGCAAGGTGTGGATCTCTGGCTCAATCTTCCCCGCGCACCCCTCGAGGCCTCCGGCACCAGTGGAATGAAAGCGGCGCTGAACGGGGTACCTCAGCTCAGTACGCTGGACGGCTGGTGGCAGGAAGGGTATGACGGCTTGAGCGGGTGGGCCATCACTCCGGCGGCGGAAGGGATGGACGCCGATGCGGCCGATGCCGAAGACTTCTACCGGCTGCTGGAGGAACAGGTGGTGCCGCTCTACTACACGCGCAACGCCAACGGCGTTCCGCTCGGCTGGGTGGAAAAAATGCGGCACGCGCTCCGGCTCGCGGGCAGCCGGTTTACCGCGCGACGGATGATGCGAGAATACGTGCAGGAGTACTACGCTCCGGCAATTCAGGGGGAGGCGTCAGGCGACGACCCACCCACGGCATGAAACGAATGGGATGGCGACGATGCGTGAGCCGGACCGGGGGCTAGCCGGGTCCGCGCCACCGCTCAGTACTGCCTCCGGTCAGCCGGTCTCCGTTGTGCATGTGACGGCAGAGTACTACCCGTATGCCCGGATCGGTGGTCTGGCCGAAGCGGTACGTGGTCTGGCCAACTTCCAGCACGCCGCCGGATTGAATGTTGCGGCCATTCTTCCTCTCTATCGCACCGTCCGTGAAGTCGATCCCGACCTCGAGCCGGTGGGTCAGCCCTTCATGGTTCCGATGGGCAACCACAGCGAAGAAGCGCGGGTGTTCCGGGTGTCTGGTGCCAGAGCCGGGCCCCAGGTCTTCTTCATCGAGCACCTGGATTACTTCAACCGGCACGGGATCTATGGCGAAAACGCCATAGACTACCTCGACAACGCCCGTCGCTTCGCGTTCTTTGCGCTGGCAGCCGTAACTGCGTTGCCTCGGCTGGTACCTGGAGCGGTCCTCCTGCACGCCCATGACTGGCATACTGCGCTGGCGCTGGTCTATCTCCGGACGGTCCTGAAGGATCGATTCAGCGCGCCGATGACCGGAGTGCTCTCGGTCCACAATCCAGGGTATCAGGGGCACTTTCCACCCGACGTGATGCCGCAGATCGGACTTCCCTGGGAGCTGTACAACTGGCGGCAGCTGGAGTGGTACGGCAAAGTCAATTTTCTAAAGGGCGGTATCGCCTTCGCCGATTTCGTCACCACGGTCAGTCCCACCCAGGCTGAGGAGCTCCGAAGTCCGGGCGGAGGTTTCGGCCTGCATGAGGCATTCATCTGGCTGGCCGATCGACTGGTGGGGGTTCTCAACGGTATCGATCAGCATACCTGGAACCCGGCCAACGACCGGCAGATCACCGCCCAATATTCGCCCGAGAAGCTGGACGGCAAGCGCCGCTGCAAGGCTGGGCTGCAGCGATCCTTCGGGCTGCCGCAAAGACGAAAGGTTCCCCTCTTCGGAATGACCGGTCGCATGGTCACCCAGAAAGGGCTCGATCTCATTTTACAGAGTCACGAGCTGCTGGATACCGATGCGCAGTTCGTGTTCCTCGGCAGCGGTGAACAGAAGTATGAGACCGCCCTGGTGGAGCTGGCGTCCTCCGCACCGGACCGGGTAGGAGTACAGCTCGACTTTACCGACCGGCTGGAGCATCGGCTCATGGCCGGAGCCGACATCTTCCTGATGCCATCATTGTACGAGCCCTGCGGCCTCACCCAGATGCGGGCTCAACGCTACGGTTCCCCTCCAATAGTGCGACACGTAGGGGGCCTGGCCGATACGGTGGAAGATTCGGTGACGGGGTTTGCCTTCGATCAGTACACTCCGGAAGCCTTCATGGAAGCTAGTTTTCGCGCGCTGGACTGCTTCAACGATTCTTCCACCTGGCAGACAATCATGCGTCAGGGTATGGCTCGGGACTTCAGCTGGGAGCGATCCGTGGCCACTTACCTCGACGTATACCGGCGTGCCGTCAGCCGGGCGGCGGCCGCGGCGTGAGTGGGCGATCGATGGATCTCGTATTTACCCTGCACAGCCACCTGCCCTACGTGCTGAATCACGGACGGTGGCCGCATGGCAGCGACTGGCTCTGCGAAGCAGCGCTCGATACCTATCTCCCCCTTTTAGAAGTTTTCCGGGGGCTCGAAGCCGACGCGGTCCCCGCCCCCGTCACCATTGGTTTCACTCCGGTTCTCGCCAATCAGCTCATCAATCCCATCTTCGTCTCCGAAATGGAGACCTACTTCGACCAGCGGATTGCCGCGTGCGACGAGGCCCCGGCTTCATTGGCCAAGACCGGTGATAGCCACCTGCTGCCGCTGGTGCAGTACTGGCGAGAGCGATTGCTCCGGCTGCGGGAGCTGTTTCGTGGCATCGGGCAGGATATCATTGGCGCTTACCGCGCCCTCGAGACCGCAGGCCGGCTGGAGATCATCGGGTCGGCGGCCACTCACGGCTACCTGCCGCTGCTCGCCCGAGACGAAAGCATCCGGCTGCAGCTGGCGGTAGGCGTGTCCGAGCATCGCCGAATATTTGGACGCTCGCCCAACGGATGCTGGCTTCCCGAATGCGCCTACCGGCCGAGAGGACCGTGGGAGCCGTGGCCTACGGCACCGAAGACGGGAATGCGCCGCGGGATCGAGGAGCATTTGGCCGATGCCGGCTTTCAATTCTTCTTCGTCGACGCCCATCTGGCGGCGGCGGGCCGGCCACTCGGCCTCTCCGGCGATCCGGCGGGCGATCCCACGGTCCACGCCCCACTCACCCGGCCGATCTCCACCGAGCCGCTGCGCTCTCCTTATCGGGCCTACCGAGTGGCCCACGGGCCGGTGGCCGCCTACGTCCGAGATCCCAAAGCCTCGATGCAGGTATGGAGCCGGTTCGAGGGTTATCCCGGCGATGAGTGGTACATGGAGTTCCACAAAATGCGCTGGCCTGGCGGACTCAAGTTGTGGCGGGTGAGCGGAGCCGGCGTCGACCTGGGCCAGAAGCAGCCCTACAACCCGGATACCGCCACAGATCGCGCTCAGGGGCACGCCAATCATTTTGCACACCTGCTCGCCGACATTGCCGCCGGTCAGTCGCAAAATCGCGAGGGAGTGGTGGTGGCGCCCTTCGACACCGAGCTCTTCGGTCACTGGTGGTTCGAGGGGCCCATGTTCCTGGGTGACATGTACCGCGCGCTGGTCCGGCAGCGGGAGATGATCACCCCAGCGACGGGCTCTCGGCACCTGCGGCAACATCCACCTCGAGCCGCGATCAGGCTGCCCTGGGGCTCCTGGGGTGCCAACGGCGATAGCAGCATGTGGCTGAGCGAGCACACTGCGTGGACCTGGGAGCGACTCTGGCCTCTGGAACAATCGTTCTGGGATGTGGCTCCCAACAGCATCGCCTCACCGGCGGCCCGCCCGGTTCTGGCACAGGCGGCTCGTGAGCTGCTGCTCGCCCAGTCCTCGGATTGGCAGTTCATTATCTCCACGGGAGCGGCCGCCGATTACGCCGAGCAGCGTATACGGCAGCACTGCGCCGACGCCGAGGAGCTGATCGCGGCGCTGGCTGCGGGCAACGACTCTCAGCTGGAGAGTGCGCAACGCCGAGCGGAAGAGCTGGGACAGCGGGATCAATTGTTTCCCAATGTCATTCCGGCAATTGCCGCTGCGCTGGGCGGATCGCGTTCCCTCGTAGTCGGGTAATCATGCCGCCTATCCGTTTCGTTTTTGGTCTCCACTTACATCAACCAGTTGGCAACTTCGATCATGTGTTTGAGCAACACGTGGCCGATGTGTATCGCCCTATCCTGGAGCGCCTGTCCGGCCGGGGATTCCTCCCGGTGGTGTTGCATCTCTCCGGCCCGCTGCTCGAGTGGCTCGAAGCCAACAACACCGGATATCTCGACTTCCTGGGCCGGTTAGTCAGTGACGGAAAGGTGGAGCTGCTCCTGGCCGGTTTCTACGAGCCGGTGCTCGCCTCCCTTCCCCGCCGCGACCGGGTCGAACAGATCCAGTGGATGCACGAGGCCATACGCCACCGGTTCGGCGTGGACGCGAGGGGCCTCTGGCTCACCGAACGGGTGTGGGAGCCCGAGCTCGCCGCCGATCTTGCCAACGCCGGGGTTCGCTATGCCCTGGTGGACGACCGGCACTTTCTGGTCTCCGGGTTTGCCGCCGAGCAGCTCCACACCCCGTACTGGACCGAGAGCGACGGCGGGAGGGTGGCGGTTTTTCCCATCGATGAACGGCTCCGCTATCTGATTCCGTTTCGGCCCCCGGAGGAAACAGCGGACTACTTGCGGGAGCTGCGCGGTGCCGGCCACAGCCTGGCGGTGCTGGCCGATGATGGGGAGAAATTCGGCGGCTGGCCCGGCACCAAGGAGTGGGTGTATGAACGGGGGTGGCTGGACCGGTTCATCGGCACGATAAGCGGGTTGATCGAACGTGGAGAGGTCGAGCTCAGCACCCTGACGGCTGCCTTGGACCACGTCCCCAGTGGAGGGATTGCATACCTGCCCAGCGCCTCCTATCGAGAGATGGAGGGATGGTCTCTCCCTCCCGACGCGGCGCTCCGGCTGATCCGGCTCGAGCGTGACCTGGGCGAAGCGCGCATGTCGGGCCCGGATGGCGCCCTGATTCGAGGCGCACACTGGCGAAATTTCCTGGTCAAGTATTCCGAGTCCAACCGGATGCACAAGAAGATGCAGGCGCTCTCGCTGCTGCTCCGCGACGCCGGCGACCCGCCGCTGGCACGCCGCGCCATCGGACGAGCCCAGTGCAACGATGCGTACTGGCATGGCGTCTTCGGTGGGCTGTACTTGCCCCATCTGCGAGAAGCCATCTGGCGCAATCTCGCCCGGGCTGAACAGGAGCTGCGGAAAGGCCAGGCGCTGGAGGCCGAGACATGGGACATTGACGGCGACGGCCACGAAGAAATCTGGGTGCATTCCGATCGATTCTCGGCGATCGTGAGTCCCTGGCGCGGCGGAGCGCTCGAGGAATACACACTTTTTTCCAGCGCAACCAATTACGCCAATACGCTCACCCGCCGACGGGAGGCCTATCACGATACCGCCCTGGAGCAGCGCGCTGAAATCCAAAACCATGAAGGTGGGACACCCAGCATTCACGACATCGAGGAGGGGATCCGGCTCGATCAGCGCCCCCCGGTCGACCTGGACGATCGTGCCCTGTTCGTCGATCGAGTGCTTTCCAGCTCATTGCAGCGGGAGCAGTTTGTTACGGGAGATTACCGGCCGATCAAGTCGTGGGCTCGCTGCCGTTACACGGCCGAGGTCAAACAGGAACCCGATGCGGTAGACCTCAGGCTGAGGGGAGACGGACTGGCCAAGCAGTTTCGGTTTTTGCCGGACGGAAGTGTTACGGTGAGCTACAACTGGGAGAGCACTGTCGGTCAGCCCAGCGATCTGTTTACCACCGAGCTCTCGCTCTTTGCTCCGCTTCCTCTTCTCACGGAGCCCCCGGCAGACATCTGGACCTTTCCCATCGAAACGGTGGCCAAGTCTGAGCGGGGGCTGGACCGCACCCGTCAAGGAGAGTCGTTCACTCTCCGTTGGCCGGTGGAGATTGGGACGGCAACCATCGAGATTCCGGCCACCCCCGCCCCGTCACTCGAGCCCGCCGTCGCCAAGACCGGATCTGGGCTAACCTGATCAGCTAGCCTTCCCCCTACGACGGCGGCATCAATACGCCGGCGGCGCAAGTGCTACAAATGCCGTGCGTGGTATGGGCATGGTGCTGGCGCTCCAGAAACTGCTCCAGTGCCAGCCACTCGTCTCCAGCTCGAACCCGGCGACACCAGGCGCAGATCACCACCAACGATTCGAGATACTCGATCCGGCGAAACGCCCGGTAGTTGATGGTGACGACCAGCGCTCCCACCGCCAGGGCAAGTGCGGATTCGAGCAGGCCCTCACCCGGCCGTAACGGTGTGGCCGGGGTACCAAAGAGGATTCGCGGCAGGTCCAGAATTTCGTCCAGCCATATGATCGCGATAATGAGAAGAAATCCTGCCGCTTCCAGTGCCAGCGTGTAGCGGAATACCCTGCCTCGGAGTGTCACAGCCCTTGCCTCAATGAGTGTTCGAATGACCTCCCGATGGGTCCAGGTGGTCTGACCCGGCTTGAACACATAATAGAATGCCCGTTGGCCGGCTGTAGTCTCCTTCCAAGACGTAGCGCTTGCCTCGACCCACACCGCATCAGAAACGGTGCAAACTCTTGCGATGCCGTCGAACATGGACCCGCTGGTGGCGCGTGTCTTGCCCCCGCTGCCGTCATCCCCAACCCATG
>DASUVR010000361.1:0-11973 GCA_036378855.1 Gemmatimonadales bacterium
ATGCCGACATCGTGGTGAACGCGGTCGTTGGGGCTGCCGGTCTCGAGGCGACGCTTGCCGCGCTTCAGGCCGGTAAGCGAGTGGCGCTGGCCAACAAAGAGACACTGGTTATGGCCGGAGATCTGGTGGCGCAAGCCGCCTGCGCCGGCGGTGGTGAGATCGTCCCGATCGATTCGGAGCACAGCGCCGTGCTGCAGTGCGTCACCGGACGGGACAACGGTCTGGCACGATTGATCCTGACGGCATCCGGAGGTCCCTTTCGAGGATGGGAGCCGGAGCGGGTATGGCATGCCACGGTGGAGGAAGCACTGCAACACCCCACCTGGCGCATGGGTACCAAGATCACCGTGGACTGTGCCACTTTGGCCAACAAGGCACTCGAGCTGATCGAGGCGCACTATCTGTTCGGCTTGCCCTACGACGCACTGGACGTGGTGGTGCACCCCCAGAGCGTGGTGCACGCCTTCGCCGAGTTTTGCGACGGCAGTGTTCTGGCCCAGCTCGGATTTCCCTCCATGGAGCTGCCGATTCTCTACGCCCTGACCCATCCCGAGCGGCTGCCCGACTCGGGGGTTCGCCGGTTCGATCCCATCGCGGCCGGGCCACTCACGTTCGAGCCGGTGCGTATCGAAGTGTTTCGCGCACTGCAGTGCGGGATGTCCGCGGGCCGGGCCGGAGGGACCGCTCCGGCCGTTTTCAACGCAGCCAACGAAGTGGCGGTGGCGGCATTTCTCGAAGGCGTCATTCCGTTCGGCCGGATCAGTGAGATCATCGAGATGACGCTGGAGGCCCATCAGCCGGCACCGGCAACCTCGGTGGAGGCGGTGAGGGCCGCCGATCGCTGGGCCCGTGCAATCGCTCGCCAGAGGGTGGAGACCTGATGCTGCTCACTGTACTGTCGCTGATCGTCGTCCTTGGCGTTCTGGTGTTCGTCCACGAAGCAGGACACTTCCTCGCCGCCAAATGGGCCGGGATTTACGTGCACCGCTTCTCCCTCGGACTGGGTCCTCCCATTCCGTGGCTCACCTTCCGGCGCGGTGAGACCGAGTACTCGATCTCCTGGCTGCCCCTTGGTGGCTACGTGAAGATGGCCAGCAGCGAGGAGGACATCGGCAGCAGTGCGCTCGAGGGCGGCGCGCCCACTACGGTGGTGCCGCCCAACCGGGTGTTCGAGGCCAAGCCCATCTGGCAGCGAATGGTGGTGATTCTGGCCGGGGTCACCATGAACGCGCTTTTTGCCTGGGCAATGTTCTCGTTTCTGGCGTACAAGAACGGTCGGCAGATCGATCCAGTCACAACCGTCGGACGCGTCCTCACCGAGGGGCTCCCTCAGGAGGCCGCGGCGCTGAAGCAGATTACTCCCGGGTCGAAGATCACGCGGATCAATGGTGATACGGTCACCTCCTGGGACGAGATCGTGAACGAGATCGCCAACGTCTCGGCCCCCGAAGTCCGGATCGATCTGGATCGAGGGCAAACAGTGGTTCTCCCGATCCATCCAGACGCCCTCGAGGAGCGGCTCAAGGCCGCCCATGCGCTGCAGCCCTTTCGGGCTCCCGTCATCGGAGAAGTGCTCCCGGACAAGCCCGCGGCGCGAGCCGGCATTCGCAAGGGAGATTCGGTTGTCGCGGTAAACGGCCGGCAGGTCGGGCAGTGGTACGATGTGCTGGAGGAGGTGCAATCCGGCGCGGGTCACACACTGGCCCTGACGGTGTCGCGGAACGGAGAGCGGCAGGAAGTTCAGATGCAGCCCTATACCGATACCGTCCCCGGCCTCGATGGGAAGCCGAAGCCAATCGGACGGATCGGGATCGCGGTCGCCAACGACTTCATCTCCGAGAAGCTCAACTTCGCGGAGGCAATCGGCGAGGGACGGCGAGCGACGGCAGGAGCCTCCACCCAAGTTGTGCGGACCGTACGCGGCCTGTTCAGCGGCAGAATCTCGGGCCGAAACGTCGGCGGCCCCATTCTCATCGGGCAGCTTGCCGGCGAGAGCGCCCGGATGGGTCTGGATACGTTCCTTGGTTTCATGGCTCTCATCTCCATCAATCTCGCCATCCTGAACCTCTTACCCGTGCCGGTGCTGGACGGAGGACAATTTCTGTTCCTGCTCGCGGAGGCGGTGATCCGGCGGCCACTGCCGGTCAAGCTGCGGGAGCGGCTCACCACTGTAGGCTTGGTCCTCATCATCCTGCTGATGGGTCTGGCGTTCTCCAACGATTTCAGGCGGCTGTTCGGCGGGTAACCTCTAGGGCTCGGTAACCGTGGCGATCACCGACTCCAGCTGGTCAGGGGTGAGTTGCCGGCACTCCCGTTTGAGATCCTCGATATCGGTCGCCAGGAACGTACCCAACAATCCATCCGTGCTCACCTCGAACGCCGGGATGTCCTTCTTGGCCGAGGTGTTGGAGTACAGCGCGATCACGGCGCGCTGGTCGAACTGATAGAACGAGTACGCTGGGTAGCGGCTGAAGAGCCAAATCTGCCCCGGCTTCCCGTATTCCCGCGCCAGCCGGTAGCAGTACCGGTAGGCATCGATCACCAGCGTGGGAGTAAGCGGCCCGTCCTCGAAGCGCCGGGAGAGCGAGAACATGAGCTCATGGTTCTCCAGGTCGGGCAGGAAGATCTGGATCGCCGTGTCACTGCGGGCAAGAAAGGTCTTGATTGCGGCCGAGTGATTTTCCCGCCAGCGCCGCGAGTGGATGAAGTAGAGCGCCATTCGGCTCGATGTGGCGATCAGCTCCTCGAACCGCTGATAGAAGCCGGCAAAGGATCCAACCCGGACAATGCCGGAAGCTGGCTCGAGTGGTGTGGTCATCTGGGCGATCAAAGTGGATGCGCTGGAGGGGGGAGGCAAGGGAAGGGCAGTCCGCCGGGGTTGCTTGGACCTGCCGGTCCGGCTTATTTTACCGTGCTACAACGGATTACGACCGCGAGACAATCGTTCAGAGGACCCGAGGCATGAGCTTCGACAAGCAGGCAGTGGTAGCAAAGCATCAGGCGCATTCCACCGACACCGGCTCGGCCAAGGTGCAGGTGGCGCTCCTGACCGAGCGGATCAACTCCCTCACCGAGCACTTCCGTACCCATCTGAAGGACCATCACAGCCGCCGCGGCCTGCTCAAGATGGTGGGTACCCGGCGCCGCTTGCTGACGTATCTCAAGCGAAGTGACCTGCAGACGTACCGAGCGCTCATCGAGCAGCTTGGACTCCGGCATTAACCGATTATGACGACCGGGGGCGTCCTGATCTATCTCGGGACGCCCTCTCTGTTTTGCGGGGTCAAGAGTCCAGGGTCGAGAGTCTACCATCGTGGTGACTGCTCCTGAGACTTGACCCTAGACCCGAGACCCTGGATTGGCAGCAAAGACGCCCATACTAGAGAGAGAGTGCAGCAGTGACAGTTCAAAGGATCGAAACCGAGTTTGCGGGACGCCAGTTGACCATCGAGACGGGCCGTTTGGCCCGGCAGGCTTCCGGCTCCGCCCTCATCCGCTTTGGCGATACCATGGTACTCGCCGCCATCACCGTATCTCCCAACATCTCCAACCTTCCGTTCTTCCCCCTCACGGTGGAGTACCGCGAAAAGACCTACGCCGCCGGAAAAATCCCGGGCGGATTTCTGAAGCGTGAAGGCAGGCCCTCCGACAAGGAAATTCTGGCCAGCCGGCTGATCGATCGCTCGATCCGGCCGCTGTTCCCCGAGGGGTTCAAGAACGAGGTCCAGGTGTTCGTGACCGTGCTGTCGGCCGACCAGGAGAACGATGCGGACATCCTGGGCGTGATGGCCGCCTCCGCCGGTCTTACGCTGTCCCAAGTCCCCTGGAACGGTCCGCTCAGCGCGGTCCGGGTTGGCCGGGTGGAGGGGAACTGGATCCTGAATCCCACGTTCCAGCAGCTGGAGTTCTCCACCATCGATCTCGTCGTCAGCGGGTCCGCCGACTCCATCGTCATGGTCGAGGGTGGCTCTCTGGAAATTTCCGAGAGCGAGATGCTCGAGGCCCTGAAAGTGGCCCAACGGGGAATTCGGGACGGCATCAAGCAGCAGCAACAGCTGGTCAGCAAGGTGGGCGCCCCGAAGAAGATGGCGTGGAGCAAGCCCGAGGTCGATCAGACGCTGGTTTCCCGCGTCCGGGCCGCGGCCGAGTCGCAGATGGCGCAGGCCATCAACGCGAAGGACAAGGCCGGGCGCTCCAACGCAGTGAAGGCAGTGAAAGAGCAGGCGCTCGAGAGCCTTACCCTGGAGTTTGCGGAGCATGCCCGGGAGATTGGCACCGAGCTGGATGACATCGAGTACCGGGTCATGCGCTCACAGGTACTGGAACGCGGCGAGCGAGTGGATGGCCGCGATTCGGACACCATCCGTCCCATCACGATCGAGACGGGCGTACTGCCGCGCACCCATGGGTCGGCGGTGTTCACCCGGGGTCAAACCCAGGCTCTGGTCTCGGTAACGCTGGGGACCACGGATGATGAACAGCGGATCGACAGCATCGACGTCCCCGGTGAGACCACGAAGTCCTTCATGCTCCACTACAACTTCCCGCCCTACGCAACTGGTGAAGTCAAGATGATGCGGGGAACCAGCCGCCGGGAAATCGGCCACGGAGCACTGGCCGAGCGCGCGCTGCAGCCCCTGCTGCCGCACTACGAGGACTTCCCCTACACCCTCCGCGTGGTTTCCGAGATCCTGGAGTCGAACGGCTCTTCTTCCATGGCCACCGTGTGTGGCGGCTCGCTGGCCCTGATGGATGCCGGCGTTCCCATGAAGTCGGCCTGCGCGGGTGTGGCCATGGGTCTGATCAAGGAAGGCGACAAGGTTGCCATCCTGACCGACATCCTCGGATCGGAAGACCACCTGGGCGACATGGACTTCAAGGTGGCCGGTACCGAGCGGGGAATTACGTCCATTCAGATGGACATCAAGATCGAGGGGCTCGACCTCAAGATCATGGAAGAGGCGCTGGAGAAAGCGCGCAGAGGACGGCTCCATATCTTGAAGGAGATGGCGCGCACCCTGTCGGGACCGCGAACCGAGCTGTCGAAGTACGCGCCCCGGATCTTCACCATGCAGATCAAGCCGGACAAGATTGGCGACGTGATTGGTCCCAAGGGCAAGACGATCCGCGGGATTCAGGACGCCACCGGGGCCAAGATCAGCATCGAGGATACCGGTGTGGTCACCATCTCTGCGGTGGGAGGCGAGGCCGGAGAGAAGGCCCGCGCCATGGTTGCCGCCATCACCACGGAGCCGGAAGTCGGCCGTACCTACGAAGGCCCGGTGAAGAGCACGACGGCCTTTGGGGCCTTTGTCGAGATTCTTCCGGGGGTCGAGGGTCTGCTGCACATCAGCGAGCTGCAGCATGGCCGCACGGAAAAGACCGAAGATGTGGTCAAGAAGGGAGATATCGTTCAGGTCAAGCTGCTCGAGGTCGATGATCGCGGGCGGATGAAGCTCTCTCGGAAGGCGCTGCTGCCCAGGGACTAGCCCTTCGTGGAAACAGCTCAACTCGACGAAGGGCTCCTCAAGACCACCGCTCCCAACGGGCTGGTGGTTCTCAGCGAAAAACTGGCGGGCGTACGCTCGGCTGCCGTTGGCATTTACGTGCGCTCCGCCAGTGCGCATGAAGACCCCGCAAAGCTCGGTATCTCCCATCTGCTGGAACACATGGTATTCAAGGGAACCGAGCGGCGCACCGCCCGGCAGCTGGCGCTCGAGCTGGAGGTCCGGGGAGGGGGGCTGGATGCCTTCACCAGCCGCGACTACACCAGCTACCAGGCCCATGTTCTCGATGCCGATCTTCCCCTGGCAGTCGAGATTCTCACCGATCTGGTTCGCCGTCCGCTCCTCCGGCAAAGCGACCTGGAATCCGAACGGAATGTGGTGCTGGAGGAGATCAACGGGGTCGAAGACACCCCCGACGATCTCGTTTTCGAGATCCATGCCCGAGCTCTCTGGCCGCAACACCCGTACGGCTACTCGATTCTGGGAACGGCCGACACGCTGGAGGCTATGTCGGCCGAAGACCTGCGGACATTGCATCAGCGGGGCTACTACCGCGGGAACTGCGTGGTAGCGGCAGCGGGAAATGTGGACCACAGCCAGCTGCTTACCGTGCTCGAACGGGAAGGCTGGTTCGAGGGTACCGTGCTCGAGCCGCCCCGGGTCGGAGTAAAGCCGATTCCCGCGGCGCAGGGGGGACGCTGCACCGAGCATCGTGACACCGCACAGACCCACATCGTCTTCGGCACCGACACCTTTCCGCTCCGCGATCCGCGCCGCTTTGCGCTCGCTATCCTGACCAACGCCTTTGGCGGGGGCATGTCCAGCCGGCTCTTTCAGCGCATCAGGGAAGAGCTGGGGTTGGCCTACGCCATCTTTGCGTACAAGCACTTCTACCAGTCGTCGGGGCAGCTTGGGGTGTATGTCGGCACCCAGCCCGCCACGGCCGACCAGGCCACCGCTGCCATTCGAGATGAGTACGCCAAGCTTGCCCGCGAGGGGTTGCCAGCGCTCGAGCTCAGCGACGGAAAGCAGCAGCTCAAAGGCCAGATCATGCTCTCGCTGGAGAGCCCCGGCGCGCGGATGGCCCGGCTGGCCGGGTTCACCCTCTACGATGACCATTACCGGCCGCTGGACGAGATGCTCCGCGAGATTGACGCGGTCACCCCGGATGCCGTGATGGAGGTAGCTGCGGAGTTCTTCGCACCGGACCGGCAGACAGTTGTACGTCTGGGACCAGAAAAAACGTGAACAGTCAACCGTAAACGGTGAATCCGCTTGATGGGGATGCCCCAGTTTACCGTTGACCGTTTACAGTTTACGCTTTTGCACCCCCACCCCAGGTTTTAACGATGAAGATCGGCGTCCCGAAGGAGATCAAGACCAACGAGAACCGCATTGCCCTGGTGCCCGCAGGGGCGGAGGCGCTTGTCGCCGCCGGTCACACGGTAGTGGTGGAGCAGGGAGCGGGAGGCGGGAGCGGGTTCTCCGATGACGCGTATCGTGCCGTGGGCGCCAGCATCCTGCCCACCGCCGATGATGTGTGGCAGCAAGCGGAAATGATCATGAAGGTGAAGGAGCCGATCGCGGTGGAGTGGCCCCGGATGCGCCGTGGCCAGGTGATCTACACCTACTTCCATTTTGCCGCCGCAGAGGACCTGACCCGGGCGGTGATCGACTCGGGTGCCATCGCTGTGGCCTACGAGACGGTGCAGATCCCCAGTGGCGAGCTGCCCCTGCTGACCCCGATGTCGGAGGTGGCGGGCCGGATGGCGGTTCAGGAAGGGGCGAAATACCTGGAGAAGGTGTTCGGCGGTAGCGGGATTTTGCTGGGCGGGGTTCCCGGGGTGGCACCGGGCGAGGTCCTGATCATCGGTGGAGGGGTGGTCGGCATCAATGCCGCCAAGATGGCTGCGGGGCTGGGCGCCCACGTGACCATTTTGGACATCTCGCTGGACCGGCTCCGCTACCTGGACGACGTTCTGCCCGCCAACGTGGATACCGTCTACTCCAACCGCCACAACATTCTGGATGCGCTCCGCCGGGCCGATCTGGTGGTCGGCGCGGTCCTGTTGCCGGGAGCCAAAGCCCCCCACCTGGTCAAGCGGGCCGACCTCAAGCTGATGAAGCCCGGTTCGGTCATCGTGGACGTTGCAGTGGACCAAGGCGGCTGCGTGGAGACCATCAAGCCGACCACCCACGAGAACCCCACCTACTTCGTCGACGGCATTCTGCATTACGCCGTGGCAAATATGCCTGGCGGGGTCCCCCGAACTTCCACCCTTGCGCTCACCAATGCTACGCTGCCATACGGACTTAAGCTGGCCAAGCAGGGCTGGCGTGCGGCGTGCAAGTCCGATCCGTCTCTGCGGCTGGGGCTCAACGTCGTCGAAGGGAAGGTGGTGTACCCTGGTGTGGCCGAGGCCTTCCGCCTGCCGCTCACCGACGTCAACACCGTTGTCTGAGTTTTCTCGGTCCGGCAGTCCGGTGGAGGTGCTCCTCACCCGGCTGCCCCATGCCGAGGATCTTCCGCTCCCCGCACCGGCCACCCCAGGATCTGCTGGGTACGATCTGGCCAGTGCGGATGAAGGCGAACTGGGACCCCTGGAGCGGAAGTTGTTCCGGACTGGCTTCAGCATAGCCGTTCCTGAAGGGTACGAGTGCCAGATCAGGCCCCGGTCAGGTTTGGCGCTCCGGCACGGGATCACGCTGCCGAACACGCCGGCCACGATCGACAGCGACTACCGTGGCGAGTTGATGGTGGCGCTGGTCAATCTGGGAGCCGAGCCGTTTCGAATCACCCGGGGCATGCGCATTGCCCAGATGGTCGTGGCCCGGGTGGAGCGGGTGGCTTTCGTTCCGGTCGACGCGTTGCCGCCAACGACCAGAGGCACAGGCGGGTTCGGTAGTAGCGGGAGGTAGCTTCCAGCGGCATAACGGTCCTTTTACCTTCAGCGCCATGTGCCTAGCGGCTCCTTGATGAAAGTTCCCGCCCTGAATCTGATGTCCTGGCTTCCCGCGAATGAGATCGCGGTGGATCTGGGCACGGCCAACACCCTCGTCTACGTCAAAGGCGAGGGTATCGTGCTCAACGAGCCTTCCGTTGTCGCCATCGAGAAAAGCACCGGGAGAATCAAGGGCATCGGCCTGGAAGCCAAGCGGATGCTGGGCCGCACGCCGGATGGCATCGTGGCGGTCCGCCCACTGAAGGACGGCGTCATCGCCGACTTCGACGTGACCGAGAAGATGCTCCGCTATTTTCTCAAGACCATCATCGACAAGCATGTATTCCGGGTCAAACCCAAGGTGATCGTTTGCGTACCGTCAGGCATCACCGAGGTGGAGCGCCGCGCGGTCCGCGACTCGGCCGAGACTGCCGGTGCCAAGCAAGTCCTCATGGTGGCGGAGCCCATGGCCGCGGCCATCGGCGTGGGGCTTCCGGTGGAGACCCCGACCGGTAACATGGTCATCGACATCGGTGGAGGGACTACCGAGATCGCGGTGATTGCACTGTCCGGAATCGTGTCGGACACGTCCATCCGGACCGGAGGCGACGAACTGGATCAAGCCATCGTCCAGTTCATGCGGAAGAACTACAACCTGCTGGTGGGGGAGCCCACGGCGGAGGCCATCAAGATCAAGATCGGCTCGGCAGCGCCCACTGGCGATGAGCGGGAGATGGAGGTGAAGGGGCGGGATCTGGTCTCCGGCATCCCGAAAACGGTGCGAGTTCACTCCACCGAGATTCGGGAGGCCGTCCAGGAGCCTATCCAGCAGATTGTCGATGCGGTACGCCGGGCGCTCGAGATCACGCCGCCGGAGCTGGCCAGCGACATCGTAGACCGCGGCATTGTGATGACCGGCGGCGGTGCGCTCATTCGTGGCCTCGATCTTCTGCTGGCACAGGAGACCGGCTTGCCGATTCACGTCGATGAGGATCCCCTGACGTGCGTCGTGCGCGGCACCGGGCGGATTCTCGATGACTACGAGAAGTACCGCAGCGTCCTGTCCTCCTGAGCATGTCCAGCATTTCGGATCGTCGCTACACCCGCCGGGACACCGTGGTGTTCATCCTCTGTCTCGGCCTGTCAATTGTGTGCCTCTTCTCGCCGACCGGATGGAGCTACAACATCGCCGATACCCTGAGGCGAACGGTTCTGTCCCCCCTCGTCTGGCTGCAGACCCGCGCCGAGGAAGGCCGGACCAGCCGGGTCCGTTTCCGGATCCTTACGGCCCAGCGTGATTCGGCGGCATACCTGGCGCAATTTCTTCCCTCGCTTCGAGCGGAGAATGAACGGCTTCGGCAGCTCCTCAAGCTCAGCCACCGGCTCTCGGCCAGCTACGTGCCGGCGGAAGTGCTGCACCAGCCACATGCTACTGACGGCCGCACGCTGTTGTTGAGCGCGGGCTCTCGCCAGGGCGTCGCTCCGTTCAACCCCGTGGTGTCTCCGGAGGGGCTGATCGGGATGGTCCTCAGTGTCAGCCCGCGGAGCAGCGTCGCCATGACCTGGGCCCATCCCGAGTTTCGGGTCAGCGCTTTCACCGTCACCGGCAACGCGCTTGGTGTGGTGGCGCCATCAGCCGACGATCGAAACGCCGAGGGCTCACTCGAGCTTCGCGGCGTCCCCTATCGCGATTCCGTACCCCTGGGGACGCTGGTGCTCTCGTCCGGACTGGGTGGCGTCTTTCCTAAGGGAATCCCGGTAGGAACGGTCAACGGGACCCTGAGAGAAGAGGCCGGTTGGGAGCGAGTCTACCGGCTGAGGCCGGCCGCCAATCCGGGCTCCGCCGCCCATGTGCTGATCCTGGTGGGGACCCGCGCCAGCGATCTCGCGAATGCTTTCCCGACGGATTCCCAGCTGGAGGCCATGCGCCTTGATTCGATCGCCCGGGCGCAGCGGGCCGACTCGCTTGCTCAGGCGGCAAGAGCAGCTCGGGCCGCTCGCCGGGATTCGCTGCGTCGGAGCTCACCGATGATGGGCGGGGCTCCCACCGCCAACATCCTGAACGGCACAGACTCCACGCCATGAGCTCACCACGGGTTACCCGGGCCCAGCTGCTGCTGGTGATGCTGGTGCTCCTGGTTCTGCAATTCTATCTCCGGCCACGCCTGGGCAGCGCGCGCGTCAGTCCCGACTTTCTCCTGATAGCGCTGATGCTGTTCGCTATGCGGAGCGGGGCAGGAGCCGGAGCTCTGGCCGGGTTCCTGATCGGCATGATCGAGGATACGCTGACTCCCGCCCGTTTTGGCGCGGGAGCACTGGCCCACACCCTGGTGGGTTACTTCGCTGCCTGGGGCCGGGCCGTCTTCTTTGCCGACAACATCCTGGTCAACGCTGCATTCGTTGCGGTCGGTCTGTGGTTTCGCGACCTCATCGTGCTCGTGATGAGCGGAACCGAGCGGACCCAATTACTCACCGAGCTTACCCTCTATAGCCCACTGCAGGCGCTCACCACCGCGGGATTTGCCCTGCTGTTGCTGATCACCTTCCGGGCCTGGTTCTCCATTCGGCTGGACGCGTGAACGGCTTCGACTCGTACCGGGTTCGGGAACGCGCCGAAATTGCCCGTCTGGTTCTGATCGGCGCGTTCCTGGTACTGTGCGGAGCGTTCTTTCGCACTCAGGTCATCCAACACGACAAGTTCCAGCTGAAGGCCGAGACCAACCGGCTGCGCCCGATTCCCCTCACCCCACCCCGGGGAACGATCCTCGACCGCAACGGGCTTGTCATCGCCGAGAACGTACCAGGCTACTCCGTCAAGCTCCTCGCTCCTTCAGCAGACTCACTCCGGGCGGTGCTGGCCCGAGTGGGACGCTACGTGCCGCTGGACAGTGGCCAGGTGGGCGACATCATCGACCGCTACAAGCAGGCGCGTTATCAACCAGCGCTGGTCTTCGGTGATGCGTCGTTCGATGTCATCGCCAAGCTGGAGGAGCATCGCTCCGCGCTGCCGGGTCTGGTGATCCAGGCCGAGCCCAAGCGACTGTACCCGGCAGGGAAATCGGTGGCCCACATCGTCGGGTACGTATCCGAGGTGACTGAAGCCGATCTGACGGCCGACCGGTATCCCGGTGCCGTGCTGGGATCGATCGTGGGGAAGGCCGGATTGGAGCGGGAATACGACGACACGCTGCGGGGCAACGACGGCGTACGCTACATCGAAGTGAACGCCCGGGGACGTCTGGTGCGGGAAGGCGCGGCATCCGCCACGCTGCAGCCCACTCCGGGAAAGCCTATCGTTACCACGCTGGACCTCGATCTACAGCGCTTCATCGACAGCATCTGGCCGGCTGGGGTGCGGGGCGCCATGGTGGCGATGACCCCGAACGGCGAAATTCGCGCCCTGTACTCGGCGCCCAACTTCGATCCCAATCACTTCGTAGGGGGCATCTCCTCCGCCGAATGGCGCAAGCTCAACAACGATCCGGCCAAGCCTCTGCTCAATCGCGTCATTCAGGCCCGCTACC
>DASUVR010000362.1:0-7712 GCA_036378855.1 Gemmatimonadales bacterium
TGAAGGCCTCAGCGGTCTGGTGCTCGACGTGAAGACCGGGAGCGGTGCGTTCATGCCCGAGACCTCCCAGGCCATCGAGCTGGCGCGGACCATGATTGGTCTGGGCCATGAGCGCGGCTGCCCCACTGTGGCACTGCTCACGGCAATGGACCGCCCCCTCGGCCGATCGTGTGGCAATGCATTGGAGGTCGAGGAGTCGATCCAGAGTTTGCAGGGCGACGGGCCGGTGGACCTGATGGAGGTGACCTATGCTCTCGGAGTGGAAATGCTGCTGCTGGTCGGGGCCGCGACAAATCCCGCTCAAGCCCGGCGTGAGCTCGAAGAGAGTGTCAGCTCCGGCCGGGCGCTGGAAACTTTCGCGCGGATCATCGAGGCCCAGGGAGGTGACCCCCATGTCCTGGAGAATCCGGAGAGTCTCCCGCAGGCGGATGAGGTGGAAGTGTTCCGCGCCCGGCGGAGTGGAGTGGTGACTCGAATCGAACCCCGCCGGATCGGTCGAGCCATCGTGGAGCTGGGGGGTGGCCGCCGCGCGATTGAGGATACAATCGACCCCGCGGTGGGCTTCGTAATTCCGGTAAAGCCGGGTGACTCGGTGGCCGAAGGCGAGCCGCTGGCCTCGGTGTTTGCCCGCAACGCGGATGGGATTGACCGCGCAATGGCAGCGCTGACTGAGGCGATTACGATCGGCGAGTCCGGAACGCTTACGCCGTTGATCACGCACCGGGTGACTGCAGAGGGGGTCACCGCGTTTTGAGCGACGAACAATGCCCATAATCACCGAGCCCATGGGAACACTGCTCATTGCCCTGGCGGCGCTCGCTGCTCTCCTCATCTGGTTCGCCCGCGACCGGAAATATCCCGGGCCTCGCCTTCATGGAGACAGCGGCATTGACCATGAGGAGCTGGAAGCGGCCGAGCGGGAGGTGCGGGACCTGGAATCGCAGCAGAGGCCGGAGGACCGGTTTCTGGGAGATGATTGGGGCCCCGGCGCAACTCCGCCGAGGCCCCCCGAAAGGCTCTGAGCCTAGCTCTTGGGCTTCGACTCGGATTTTGTGCTGTGCTGCATGCGCAGTGTGGTATCGGCAGGCGCCAGGCGGTCTGCGGTCCAGCTCTCGATCCGGTAGATCGTCTTGCTCGTATCCGGCCGCACCCAGAACCCCGCCGCCGTTGAATCGAAGAGCAGGGTGAGGACCGGTGTGCCATTCTTTCGGAGTAGCCGCGCCCGACGGTCCGGTTGTGCGAAATGCGCCGAGTCGGCCTGAGCCGCTGCAGCGAACCCGGTAGCGTCCACCGAGCTGTAGGCGGTCAACAGGTCTCCCATCTTGGTAGAGTCGGCCGGAGCGCCGGAAGCAAGCTTCCAGCTCTTTCCGTTCCTCACCAGTGCATAGCTCTTGTGCCCCCGGGTAATCTCGATTCGGGCGACACTGTCAGCCGCGATCCTGGCAATCCGGTGGTCCCGCCAGTCATCCGGGGCTCGGTTGAGTACATCGATGAGCTGACCGCGTACCACGTAGGTCGACTCCTGCCCCGCCCGCCGAACGTAACCGCCCGAAAAGTCCTGTGACCGTTTGCCCAGGACCAGATCCGCCAGGGTTTTCCCTTTTCCTTTGATCCGGACCTTCGATCCGGCACTGTCGTCCACTCCCAGACCTGCCTGGGACCTTCTCTGCTCAGCGACGAGCTCGCTGGATGCCGACGTACTGTCTGCCAGGGCGTTGAGGAGATCTCCCACCGCGTTCGGAGACGCGGGGTGTCCATTCACCGTCCAGGTGCTGGTGTCCTTTCGCGCCAGAATCGTGGTGTCCTTGGGCCGGGTGATGGCTACGGTGTCAACTTCGGATCGGGTGATCCTCGGCAGCCGAAACGCGTCACTCGGTGGAGCGGCGTCCCGTCGCCGGGCCAGAGCAGCAGCGCCCCAAACCACAAGGAGCACTCCCAGGATTGCCGCCAGCCGGACCAGCTGCTTGGCGCTCATGTGGCCGCCTGCCCGGCCGGAACCAGCGGCCGATAGGGATCGCGAGTCCGGCGCCGGCGCTGAATCAGGTGCGCGAGCCCGAACAGCGCCACCACCAGCGGCAGACCGATCAGGTTGGCGTACTTGGCAACGTCTCGCTCAACCGCACTCTTGAACACCAGCGGCACCGGCTGCCGATCCTTGGACCTGATCGCAATCAGTTCCTCATCCTGCGCCAGCCAGTCCACCGCGTTCAGTGCAAGGCCCAGGTTTTCCGGAGCGAACTGCACGAATCGGTCGGAGGCAAAGTCACTGCTGCCGACCACTACGGCGCGGCCCCGCTGGCCAGCCTTGGCACTGTCTTTCGATGACACCACTACGCCGAGCAGCTTGCGGCCAAGATCGGTCTTGGGAAAGTCGCTTCGGGGATCGATGGAGGTGGAGTTGGTAAAAGTTCCCGCTGCCCGGCTGGTGGCCAGCAGCGGCGTCACCGTCCCCTTTGCAGCCTTGGTGGTATCGATGGTACTGGGCCAGGTGAGGACCACGGCACCGATGTCTTTGTTGACCGGCGATAGATGGCTGCTCTCCGCGCGGATGAAGAAGGGATAGACCTGCAGCACTCGCCCAAAGTCGCTGGGCACCGGTATCGCCTCATTGGCCACAAGATCGTACGCCATGTCCCCACGAACCGAGACGCCGAAGTGCTGCAGCAGGGTGTTCCAGGGCAGCGGTTGCGGGTTGGCCATCGGCATTTGGGGTGACACCTTCATCCCCCCGGCGAGCACGAGGATGCTGCCTCCGCCGTTCACGTAGTCCTGCAGCCGCTTGAGCTGCGACGCAGGTACTGAATCAGGAGCTCCCGCCAGCACCACGGCGGCAAATGCGGTGTCCCCTTTGGCGGTATCGGATGGATTCAGGGGCCGCACCTCATACGATTTGCCCAACTCTTCCTGCAGCTGCTGAAATCCGGTGCCCGGGCCGCCCGCCTGTTCCGTCATGATCCCGATCACCGGCTTTTTGGCCCGAGTCAGATTCCGAATCGAGGACACCAGCCGGTACTCCAGGTCATCAGTGTGCTGCACGAAGGGAACGGTTTCCGTCTGGTCTCCGTGCTGGATGGCGAGCCCGAGATAGCCTTGCTTCACCTGCAGCTCGGATTGGCCGATCACGTTGAACTGAACCGGCTCGATACCCAGCGACTGTGCATCCTTCTGAGCTGCCGGATCGCTCGACGGGTCGCGTTCGATCACCCGGATACGGTTATGCCCCGCGGAGCGCACGTCCCGAAGGAGGTCGTCCACGTCGCGCTTCATCAAGGCGACCTCGGTGGGTAGCTCGGCTGAGGCGAACACCTTGATAGTCACCAGGTCGTCGAGCTTGCCCAGCACCCGGCGAGTGCCGGCCGAAAGGGTGTACGCCTTACCCGGAGAGAGATCGAGCCGGCCGCCGATGTAGCCGCCCAGCAGGTTTACCACGATCAATGATGCCGTGAGCAAACCCACGCCGAGGCGAAGCCGGCGCAGCGCTCCGCCCTTGGGCGTGAGCTTCCGGCTCAGCAGCGCGCCATAGGCGAGCGCCAGGAAAATTCCCGCGAGCGAGAGGAAATAGATGATGTCCCGGAGGTCGAGCACCCCGCGACCAATGCTGTCGAAGTGGGATAGCACGCCGATCCGCGCGGCAATGGCCGAGAGTCCGGCGGGAAGGCCAACGAGCAGAGGATTAAGACCGACCAGAATCAGGACGAACATCAACACCAGGGCCAGCATGAATGCGGTGATTTGACTCCGGCTCAAGCTCGAGGCCCAGGTGCCGATGGCAGCAAAGCCCGCAGCCAGAAGACCGGCCCCAACGTACTGGGCGATCACAGTGCCCCAGGGCATGTCCGCGCCCAGCGAGAGCGCCAAGGGGATGCATAGGGTGAGGGCAAGAGCAATCCAGAGAAACAACACCGAGGCGGCGTATTTACCCAGCAGCAGCTCCAGCTCGCTCAGAGGTTGGCTCAGTACCACCTCGAGCTGGCCACCCCGGATGTCTTCCGCCAGCGACCGCATGGTGACTGCCGGTACGAAGAAGAGGAAGAGCCAGGGGAGCACGTCCAGCATGGGCCTGAGACTGGCCACTTGCGTGAGGTAAGCCTGACGGAAGAAGAGAAATCCATTGATCGCAAGGAAGGCCACCAGCAGCACATATCCAGTGGGCAGGTCGAACAAGGCTTTCAGCTCGCGCCGGGCCACGGTCCAGATGCCCATCAGACAGCCTCCTGCTGAATCGTGAGCTCGCGGAACAGATCTTCCAGGCTTCCGGCCTCCTGGTGGAGCTCGTACAGCGTCCACCGCTCGGCCTTTGCGAGCTCGAAAATCCGGGGACGGAGGTCTTCGGCACCGGCCGCGGTAACGATCACCCGCTCCCGCCCATTGGAAGGTTCGTGGGGCTCTACGCTGGCGACTCCGGGCAATGCAGCGAGCCGGCTGGCAATGGCGTTGCCCGCCGCCTCAACCCCAATGCGAGACGCGCCCTTGGCTCGGGCGATAAGCTGGTCAACCGGACCATCGGCCACGATGCGCCCCTGGCTGATGATCAGGAGCCGGGAGCAGGTGAACTGCACCTCGGGCAAGACGTGGGTGGAAAGGAGCACGGTCCGTTCCCGACCCAGGTTGCCGATCAGGTGGCGGATCTCGACCCGCTGATTGGGGTCGAGACCCTCGGTGGGCTCATCCAGAATCAGGAGGTCTGGCCGGTGCAGAATGGCCGCGGCCAGGCCCACTCTCTGGCGGAATCCCTTCGACAGCTCGCCTATGGGACGGTGGAACACCGGCTCCAGTCCGGTTCCCGCCACCGCTTCATCCACCGCGCTGCGGCGCTCGGCGGCAGGCAGCTCCCGGAGTCGCCCCACAAAATCGAGGTACTCCGAAACCAGCATTTCGATGTAGAGCGGATTGTTTTCGGGGAGATAGCCGAGCCTGCGTTTGGCCTCGCGTCCGGCGTCATCCAGGGGGACGCCGTCGAGCTTGATCGACCCGGTGTCGGGCTCGATGAATTGGGTAATCATCCGCATGGTGGTGGACTTCCCGGCCCCGTTGGGGCCGAGAAAACCTACCACCTGACCGCGATCCACCTGGAAGGAGACCTGATCGACCGCGGTGATACCGCCGAATCGCTTGGAGACCCCGTCGAGGGTAAGTAAAGACATACGCCTTTGTAGCTTGCAGTTACGTGGAGGGCGACATTTTATCCCGTCGACCCATTTCAATCAAGAGCCGCTCGGGCGGGAAATGCATGAGGGCAGGGAAGGGTCGCGGGGAGAGGACGCAGAGGACGGAGAGGACGGAGACCGAGCAGGGAGAGGTTGGTAGAAGTCCAGTCCTCTCCCTACACGTCCAGATTGCTGACGTACTTCGCGTTCCGCTCGATGAACAGCCGGCGGGGCTCGACCTCGTCGCCCATCAGCTCGTCGAACAGCTGAGATGCCGTTGCCGCGTCTTCCATGGTGACCCGAAGAATGGTCCGTGTGGCAGGATCCATGGTGGTGCGCCAGAGCTGGTCGGGATTCATCTCACCCAGGCCCTTGTAGCGCTGGACATTGATGCTGCCCTTCCCATCTCCATTGGTAAGCCGCTTGCTGTATTCGTCCCGCTCCTGCTCGCTATAGGCATAAAACTCATCCTTGCCTTTGGCCACCCGGTACAGCGGCGGCTGGGCGATATAGACGTACCCGGCCTCAACCAATTCCTGCATCTGACGGAAGAAAAAGGTGAGGAGCAGCGTCCGGATGTGGGCCCCGTCTACATCGGCGTCGGTCATCAGGATGATCTTGTGATATCGGGCATCGTCCAGCTTGAAGTCGTCTTTCACGCCGGTCCCGATGGCGGTAATCATCGCCCGAATCTCTTCGTTGCTGAGAATCTTGTCGATCCGGGCCCGCTCCACATTGAGGATCTTTCCCCGAAGCGGAAGGATGGCCTGGAACGACCGGTCGCGGCCCTGCTTGGCGCTTCCGCCGGCCGAGTCGCCCTCGACCAGATAGATCTCGCTCACCGATGGATCGTCGATCGAGCAGTCGGCCAGCTTGCCGGGTAGCACCGCGTTCTCCAGCCCGGATTTCTTGCGGACCAGATCCCGCGCCTTCCGGGCTGCCTCGCGAGCCCTCGCCGCGCTCACTGCCTTTTCAATGATGGCGCGGGCAACCGGGGGGTGTTCTTCCAGGTAATTGCCGAGGTGCTCGTTGACTACCGCCTTGACGATCCCCTCAACCTCGGAGTTGCCCAGCTTGGTCTTGGTCTGGCCCTCGAACTGCGGTTCCCTGACCTTCACGTGAAGCACGCAGGTGAGCCCCTCGCGGATGTCCTCACCCGAAAGCGTGAAATCCTCCTTCTTCAGGAAGTCCCGCCGCTTGGCCACGTCGTTGATGGTCCGGGTCAGCGCGCTCTTGAAGCCGGTGAGGTGGGTGCCGCCTTCGTGGGTGTTGATGTTGTTCACGAAGGTGAAGGTGTTCTCGTTGTACCCGTCCTCGTACTGCAGCGCGAGGTCGACATCCACGTCGTCCTTGACCGCGTTGAAGGCGATGGGCTTGGGGTGAAGCGCCTTCTTGTTCCGGTTCAGCCACTCCACGAACTGGATCAGCCCGCCCTTGGCAAAGAACGTCTCCGACTTCGGTGGCTGCTCCCGCTCATCTTTGATGGTGATGCTGATGCCCCGGTTGAGGAACGCGAGCTGGCGCAAGCGATCGGCCAACGTGGTGTAGTGAAACTCCAGGACGGTAAAGATCTCGGGATCGGGCTTGAATCGGACGATCGTTCCCTGTCCCTTTGCCTTGCCCATTACGGTGAGCTTCTTGGTGGTCTTGCCCCGGACGAAGCTCATGTGGTGCCGCTGACCATCGCGGTCCACGATGACCTCCAACCGCTCACTCAGTGCGTTGACTACCGAGACCCCGACGCCGTGCAGCCCGCCCGACACCTTGTAGGTGTTCTTGTCGAACTTGCCGCCGGCATGAAGCATGGTAAGCGCGACCTCGACCGCCGGCTTCTTCTCGGTAGGATGCATGTCCACCGGAATGCCTCTGCCGTTATCCGCCACCGTGATGGAGTTGTCGGCGTGAATGGTGACGTTGATCGTGTCACAGTGGCCGGCCAGCGCCTCGTCGATGGAGTTGTCCACCACCTCGTACACCAGGTGGTGCAGTCCGTTCTCGCTGGTGGAGCCGATGTACATGCCCGGCCGGCGACGGACCGCTTCCAGGCCTTTGAGGACCTGAATCGATTCGGCTTTGTACTCGGGTCGTGTTTCGAGGACGGTGCTGTCGTCTTTGGCCATGTCTCGTTTGGGGCTAAAGGCTAAGTGTTCAGGATGACAGAGGTCCCGGCATCCACCGGATCTCTTTGACTCGTCCCGACCGCCCGGCGTTCAATCGGGCCAGGATTCTGGGCGACATGAGACTCAGCTCATTGGCCCAGGGCGCTGAGGCTACTCGGACCCGGAGCACGCCGTCCGGGGTGACAGATTCCGGCGCAGTGACTGAGGCAATCTGCGGCCCCACCAGCTCGGCCCACTCTTCGATGATGCCCGCCTGCTGCACCCGTTTGGTGAGCCCGGCCTGCTTGAAGTAGCTGACCAGGGCGTCCGCGAGGGTAGTGGGGTGAGTCTTCTTATCAGTCACGAGTCACGAGACACATGCAGGTATCAGGGGCAGCTGGTCAATCCGTGTATTCACTTGTGACTCGCGTGTCTCGTGACTCCTGACTCGTGACCCGTGACTCAG
>DASUVR010000363.1:0-15362 GCA_036378855.1 Gemmatimonadales bacterium
GGCTCCGGCGCCTTGTAAAACGTGCCCACCATCGGTGAGCGGATCTCCTTGAGCTGGGGGGCCGGACTCGCTGGACGCGGCGGCGCTTCTCGATGTTCCTGATCCGCGGATGCCGCGGCGGCAGGAGCGCCTGCTACGACCACGGGAGCCGCGGCCGCAATCGGGGCAGCCGTCGTGCGGGTGATCACCACGCCGGTACCGAACCAGCCCTTCACCTCGATCGAGCCGATTTCGGGCGTTTCCCGCAGCAGCTGGGCCAGGCGCTTTACGTCCTTGAGATCGATGGAGTGAATGCCCGGCACGTTTTGCAAGAGCTCGGCGAGCTCCTGCATCTCTTGTGGGCTCATACGCGGGTCAAGTACTTGTCTTCGCGGCGGTCGACCCGGATCACCTGGCCCTCCTCGATGAAAAGCGGCACCTGCACGGTGGCACCCGTCTCCAGGGTGGCCGGTTTGGTTCCGCCGGTAGCGGTATCACCCCGGACGCCCGGGGCGGTTCGGGTGACGGTCAGCTCCACAAACGAGGGGAGCTCCACGGTGATCACCCGATCGTTGTGGACCAGCCCTTCACATTCCATCCCTTCCTTCAGGTACTTCAATTGATCCTGCCCGATCAGCTCGTCCGTCAGCATGATATCGTCGAAGGTTTGCTGATCCATGAAGTGATAGAAGTGCCCGTCCGCATAGGAGAACTGGAGCGCCCGGCGCTCCAACCGAACGTCGTTGACCCGCTCTCCGGCCGAGTAGGTCCGGTCAATGACCGCGCCGGTCCGGATGTTCTTGAGCTTGGTTCGGACGAAGGCGCCGCCTTTGCCAGGCTTCACGTGCTGGAAATACACCAGCTGAAACAGCTGACCGTCGATGTCCAGGACGAGCCCGTTTTTGAAGTCGGCGGTAGATGCCATGTTATGAGCTCGAGAGTCTAGACCAGTTCAAGCAGATCGGTCCGGCCGTCCGACAAGCACTCGGCGCCCGCAGGACCCAGATGCACATCGTCTTCCAACCGTATTCCACCCCACCCCGGAAAATAGATGCCCGGCTCTACGGTGACTACGGCGTGAAGCGGCAACGCCGCGTCGGAGCTGGGCGAAAGCCGGGGCGCCTCATGCACTTCGAGCCCAAGTCCATGTCCCAGAGAATGCCCGAACGCATCGCCCAATCCCCGGGTGGTGATCACCTCGCGCGCCAGGGCGTCACCTTCACGGCCCGTCATCCCGGGTCTCAAGTACTCGATGGCCCTTCGCTGCGCCGACTGCACCACGCCGTGGATCAACCGCTGCCGCTCGTCGGCCCTGGCCCCCACCACCATGGTTCGGGTCAGATCGGCGCAATACCCATCCACCTGGGCACCGAAGTCCACCAGGAGAAGGTCTCCGGCTTCGACCGGCCGCGGACTGGTTCGAGCGTGCGGCAAGGCGGAACGCTCACCCGACGCGACAATGGTCGGGAACGGGTGCCACTGGCTCCCTCGCCGCCGCAGGGCTCGCTCCAGGTCTGAGCCGATCTCCAGTTCGGTTTGACCCACCCGGATTCGAGGCAGCACTTCGGCCAACGCCTCCTGAGCTAGTTCTGCCGCTGCCCTGACCGCCGCGATTTCTTCCGGCGACTTGACCTCCCGCTGACGCTCAACCAGTTCAGTGGCGGGCACCAGCCGAGCCGAGGTCAACCCGCTGAGCCGATCGGCATCCTTCACGCTCATGATGTGGGCTTCGATCCCGAGCCGCTCGATCCCGCCGTCGTGCAGCACTCGGCCTAGCCGGTCCCATACACTGCGTTGATCGATCTCGACCACTGCCGATCCGCCAACCTCGGCCGGCGCCTGTGTGGCATACCTGAAATCCGAGACCAGGACTGTGGCATCGTTCCGGACCAGCAACAACGCCGCTGAGCCGGTAAAGCCGGTGAGGTAACGAATATTGGGCAAGTGAGTGATGACCAGCCCATCCAGCCCCTCCGCTTCCAGCGTCCGCCTGAGCCCGGTTTGCCGCTCGATCCGACGGTCAACCGGCACGGAGCCGACCCACCAGTGCCTGCAAGGCCAGCAGGTAGCTTTGTGCGCCAAACCCGGTCACCATGCCGAGGGCGAGGTCCGCTATGACCGAGTGCCTGCGCTCGGGTTCCCGAGCGAAAATGTTGGACAGGTGAAGCTCGACGAAGGGTACCCGTACCGCCAGCAGAGCGTCTCGGAGCGCCAGGCTCGAATGCGTCAGGGCGGCCGCATTGATCAGCGCCCCGTCGGCTCGCCCTCGTAACCGCTGAACGGCATCGACCATCTCACCTTCGTGATTGGTCTGGAACCAATCGATGTCGACATCGAGGGGCGTGGCCGCTTCCCGGACCATGGCTTCGATATCCGCCAGACTGGTGCGGCCGTACAGTTCCGGTTCCCTCTCCCCCAACAGATTGAGGTTGGGGCCGTTGAGCACGGCGACGCGCATTCAGCGCTTGAGGTTTTGCAACCAGGTCTGGAATTGATCCAGATCGTCCTTGCTTGGGTCGCCTTCCTTGTTCCCCGGTGAGGAGCCCGAGGTTGCAGCGTTGAAGAAGTCGTCAAAGGAGACGGGGTCCGTCGAGCCTGCGGAAGAGGGAGCCGAGCCTGCCGCTGGAGCTCCTGCATTTGCCGGTGCTGCCTCCTTGGCCGCACCGCCTGAACCTTGAGCGGACGCGGGACTTCCCGTGGGTCGGGCAGAAAGCAGACTCTGAAAGAACGCCACAACCGACTGTCCGTTGGTCTCCCGCACCGAGTACGATCGCCTTGCGGGTTCGCTCGGTGGCGCAGGCTCCGGTTCAGTTCGCTGGGCGGGGGGAGACTCAGCTGCCGGGGCAGACTTCCTTGGTTCAGCTGACTCTTCCACTGCCGGCGGGGCTTCGAAGGCCGGTGATGAAGCCAACTCGATCTCGGGCCAGGCCGGAGGAGCCGGGGTACTTGCCCCCGCATCCATGAACTCCTCGGCGGCATTGGGCACTCGAAATTCAGAGGCCCCCGAGCTCTGCAGTTCCACCTCTTCGGCGGTTTCGACCCCGATATCCTCCACTTCTGGGCCTTCAGCCGACTCCGGAGATTCACTCGAGCCGTAATCGTGAGCCAACTCGGGATGCAGGTGGTAGGAGCCCTCCTTGGGAGGGACGAACTCGTCACTGATGAGGCCGGGAAGCGTGGGTGGCCCCTGTGACGAATCAGCCGGCTTGGAAGGAGGAGATGCCTGAAGGGGTTCGGCGTTCTGCGCAGGTTCCGCAATGTCGAGAAACTGGAGCTCGGGCGAAGCCTTTGGCTCAGCGATATCAGCCGTCAGATCCATCGGGCCGTCCTGAGCTGACTTTGTTTCGACCGGCTCTGGGTCGGGTGGCCTCTCCACCGGAGGGTTTGACTCAGGCCGTTTTGCTTCAGGAGAAGTAGCGCCAGATGCAGTTGTCGGAGAAGGCTTGGGCTCAGCCTCGGCTGTGACAGGCTCCGCCGGCTTTTCCGTCGGCGCGGGTACCGCCGATTCCGCTGGGGCGGGCGGCTTGGCATCGGCGGCAACTTTGGCGTCAGCCGCAACCGGCTGCTGCTTGGCCGTTTCGATCCGAGCCAGCTGTTGCCGGGCCTCCTCGTTGCTCCGGTCCACTGCAATCAGCCGGTTCAGCCATCGCTGGGCATCACTGAAGCGACCCAACCGCTCGTTGATGTCGGCCAGAGACTTGAGCGCGATGACGTTTTCATCGTCCAGTCGAAGAACATGGGAGAATGCAGCCTCGGCCGCCGGTAAGTCTCCCATGTCCCAATGACAACGGCCGAGCACAATGCTGGCCGGTATGTAGTTCGGATGAAGCTCGAGCCCTGCCTTCAACAGTTCCAGAGCTCGTGCGACTTCTCCGTTTTTGCGATGGACTTCGGCCAAGGGAGCAAAGGTCAGCCCTTGAGGGTTCTCGGCGTACCGACGCTCCAGCTTTTCGATTTCTGTTGTGGCCATCGGTTCCCGGATCTTCAGGTCAGAACTGCTGGGGGAATCACGGCTTCTCTGCTGCGGGAGTACGGTGAGAGTAGTTGGCGGCCCGCTGCGTGTCAACTGCTAAGCAGAATGGCGCCTTGAGGTTCTGTGCTTTCGGCCTTAAGCTTCAGCCTCGTCGCACATCTCTCGGTCGGAGCCTCGATTCAGCTATGATGCAAGCCTTTCGGAACGCGGCCAAGCCCCTCATGGTCGTGGTGGCCATAACCTTTTTTGCGTGGTTGGTGCTGGACCTGAGTGGAATTACCGGCGGTACCGGCCTGTTGACCCAGACCTCGGTCGGCAAGGTCAACGGGCGAAGTATCGACGCCCGGACTTATCAGAATATCGTCCAGCAGTCGATCGACGCCCGCCAGCGGCAGAGCTCCGGAGCCATGGGGCTCGATGACTATCAGCAGGTCCGGGACGAAGTCTGGGACCAAATTGTCCAGAACAGCGTACTCGACGCCGAGTACCGGCGTCGGGGCATTAGTGTCAGCGAAGATGAAGTGGTACAGGCCATCCGGACATCTCCCCTGCCCGAGTTTCAAAAAGTCCCCGAATTCCAGACCGATAGCCAGTTTGATCTGGCCAAGTATCAGCGCTGGCTCACTTCCAGTGTCGCCCAACAGTATCTCCCCAGCCTCGAAGCCCAGTATCGGGATGAGCTCCAACGGACCAAGCTTCTCCGGCTGGTGACCTCGGATATCTACCTGTCTGATGCTGCCTTGTGGGAGCGGTACCGGGACGAGCATGAGATGGTGAAGATTGGTCTGACTGCCATCGTTCCCCGCAATGCTGTGCCTGATTCCTCCATCCAGGTAAGCGATACCGAACTGGCCGCCTACTATAAGGGCCACCAGGACGAATTCCAGCGGTCCAAGACCGCATACCTGAGCTACGTGGCGCTCCCGCGCCTAGCCACTGCCGCAGACACGGCCGCGGTACGTGCCCGGGCTGATTCTGCCCGCCAGGAGATCCTGCACGGCGCCCCCTTCGCTGAGGTGGCCGGCCGTGAGTCGGCCGACAGCGCCAGTGCAACCAAGGGTGGCGATCTGGGTGAATGGACCAAGGGGGCGATGGATCCTGCCTTCGACTCCGCGGCATTTGCCCTGCCCTTGCACACGGTTTCGACCCCGGTGCTCTCGCAGTTCGGCTTCCACATCATCGAGGTTACCAGCCGCAAGGGAAACAAGGCCAAAGGTCGTCACATCCTGTTCCCCATAGAGGTCACCGGCGCGCACCGCGATCAGCTGGACGCCCAAGCCGATAGTCTGGAACACCTCGGCGCCGAGCGAAGCGATCCTGCAGCGCTCGACACCGTGGCCCGTGCCCTGAAACTGAGGATCGGACACACTGCGCCGGTTCAGCAAGGGACCAAGGTCCAGCTAGGCCAGCTGGTCGTGCCCGATGCCGGGGTCTGGGCCTTTCAGGCCAAGCCCGGCGCAACCAGCCCGGTTATTGAAACGTCGTTCGCGTATTACATCTTCCGGCTGGACAGCCTTCACGATGCCGGGGTGCCCCCGCTGGCCGAGATCCGTCCAGCGGTTATGTCGGCCACCCGCGATCAGAAGAAATGGGCTGCTGCCCGTCAGCTGGCAAAGGACTACTTGAAGCGCGTCGAGGGAGGAAGCTCCTTGGCCGATGCGGCAAAGGCCATGAAGCTACCCCATCGCGAGTTCGGCCCCTTTAGCCGGATCAATCCTCCCCTCACCAATCCGGTTGTGGTCGGGACCGCGTTTGGGCTGAAGGAGAAAGAGCGGAGCGGTGTTCTCGACACCAAAGACGGGATTTACGTGATTGAGACGCTGCAGCACATCAAGGCCGATTCAGCCCAGTTCACCAAAGACCTGGAGCAATACCGAGCCCGGCTCATCAATGTGGCAAAGCAGGAGCGGGTGAGAAACTACCTCACCGCGCTTCGCAAATCAGCCAAGATCGTGGATAACCGGGCCAAGGTCCTGCAGCAGACGGGATCGCCGCAGCCACAGCAGGCGGGGGTATAGAAGGGGAGAGAAGGCATTTACTAAGAGGCAGCAGGGAAAATTAAGCCCCGAACCTGTTCGGTTCGGGGCTTTCTCTTGGTTACGTTCCGCCCTACCCGTCGTTACCTCTTACTGAGACAACCGCTTTGGCTCACCCGAGGTAGGGCTGGGATTGGGCTGCTGAGCGTCCGGCAGCCGGGGCGGCAGGTTCTGCCGCTGCTCGTCGGTGTTCATGATCGCATCCTGCGTGTCGGCAATACTCCGCTTGAACTCTCGAATGCCCTTCCCGATCGAGGAGCCCATCTCCGGCAGGCGCTTGGCGCCGAAGAGCAGCAGCACGACCAACAAGATGACCAGAATCTCCCACATCCCGAGGTTTCCCACAGGTCCTCCTAGAAAAGCGACCGCGCAATCAGGTAAGCCACCAGGACCCCGACAAGACTGAGAATCGATACGTGCAGCCCGATGGGACCCAAAGTGAAGTCTACCACCAGGAGGTCCATCGAGATAGGTCCGAAACGGGGGGTCCAGCTGCTGGTGAGAAAGGTCCGGGCAGCGCTGTCGGGGAGGGTTTGTCGGAACAGGGATGTCAGGGCTCCGCCCACAATGAATCCGACGATCAGCACTCCGACATAGAAGCGTGGGCGATGCGGGCCGCTGGGCATCAGCTTCTGCGATCGATGACGTACGTGATGCTGGCCCTCAATGCCTCACGAGCGGCAGAAGGCTGCAGCAGATCGAGCTCGGTATCCGCCTGTTGGGCCAGCTGGAGCGCGCGTTCTCGGGCATAGTCCAGTCCACCCGCGCGGCTTACCGCCTCGATCACCTCGGCAATCAAGGCATCACCCGGCTCTGGCGAGTGCAGCAGCCGGGAGACCGCACGCCGCTCCCCCTCGCCCATATTGGGCAACGCAGCAATAAGCGGAAGCGTGACCTTGTGCTCGCGCAAGTCGGAGCCGAACGGCTTGCCGGTTACCGACGCGTCCTCCGTATAGTCGAGGAGGTCGTCGACAATCTGAAACGCCATTCCCAGGGCTTCGCCGAACCGACGGAGCGCCTCCCGTTCTGCCGGACTCGCCTGAAGCGCGCCGATCTCGCACGATCCGGCAACCAGCGACGCTGTCTTCGCCCGGATGAGCAGGTTGTACTCCGCCTCGGAAAACTCCAACGGGTCATGGGCCAGGAGTTGCCGCATCTCACCGACAGTCATCTCGTTGGTCACCCGGCTCAGCACTCGCAGCGGTTCGAGGTCATTGAGACCCACCAATTCGATCACGGCTCGGGAGTAGAGGTAGTCTCCCATGATGACCGAGACCTGATGGCTGAACAGCGAGTTGATGGTAGGCATCCCCCGGCGGAGTACCGAGTGGTCCACTGAATCGTCGTGAACCAGGGTGGCCAGGTGGATCAGCTCAACCACGGCGCTTAGAGTCGTTGCTCGAATGTCGGCGCTGCCGGTGGCCTCTTCCGATAGGAGCAGGAGAGTGGGTCGAAACATCTTCCCCTGCATCTGAAACAGGTGCGAGTTGACCTGGGTGATCAGCCCGAAGTCCGCCTCGACGATGCGCCGAAGCTCTTGCTGCACCCGCTCCAGGCGGGGCCGAAGGGGCAGCTGCAGCTCGGCGAGAGAAACCGGTGCGGTCTGATGACTCACGAGCGGCGTCCCGCGGTGAGCCGGTGCATTCGCTCACTCAAATCCATGAAGCGGATATCCACCGCGACAGCTCGTTCGTAGCTAGCCATAGCCTCGGCTCTCTTCCCCAGGGCTTCGGATGCCCGGCCCAACCAGTAGAGCAGGCCGATCTTGGCCTCGTCCGTTCCGTCCAAGCCGTCCACAGCACGGCGCAGCACCGACTCGCACACAGCGTACTGCCCCTTCTCGAAAAATGCCATGCCAAGCGCCTCAGATGTGCGCAGCCGGCCCTCCGAAGCCCGCAACGCTTTCTGAAACTCAGCGATGGCTTCGTCCAACAGGCCCATCTCCTTGAACGCGACGCCAAGGTCATAATGCGACTGGTAGTCGTCCGACTCCAGATTTTCATCGATGCCGCGCTTGAACTGTTCCAGGATTTCATGAAACTCGCGCTGCTCGTCCTGATCCTTGGGCTCGCGACGGTTTACCCGCATCCGTGTATCGCGAGGGCCCTTGTCGTCCCGCAGCATGGAGCCGAGATCTACGAACTCCTCGTCGGAGGTCGGAGCACGGCTTGCCCGGGGGGCCGAAGAAGCCGGAGACTGGCTTGGAGCCGAAGCCGCCGACGGCGGCGATGCAGTCACGCTGGGGCTTGAGCTTGGTGGCGCCGGCGGGTTCGGCGCAGCTTCACTGCGAGTGGATGGGGCTGGCGCGAGTGGAGGGGACTTGGCGGCCCCACCGACTCGGGCCAGAGCGGCGGAAGCCCGGACGTTGCCTGGATCGTGTTCGATCACTCGACCATACACCGCGGCTGCCTTGTCCAGAGCGCCTGATTGGGCCAGAGCATCGCCCAGACCGAGGTAAGCCTCCAGCAGTGGTCCCCGGTCTCCGGTTCGGTAGGCCAGCTCCACCCGCTTCTGGTGGTGCCCAATGCTGTCTGGCGCCAACTCAACCAGCCGATCGGCCATCAGTGATGCGCGGGTCCAATCCTGTCGATCTTCGAATCCCGCCAGAGCCAGCTCGAGCTCTTCCGCCACCCGATCGTTTTCACCCAGAGACAGCAGCTTCTCCGCCAGAGCCAAATGGACGTCGGGATTTTCGGGATCATCCAGCACCCGGTTCTCGAGGTCCGCCAGGGAGTCCGTCATAGAGGGCGGCGCACTGACCTCTGGCGGACTATGGCCCACTAAGTCGGCATCGAGCGAGAGTCTGGAATCATCGGAGCTGGATACGTCGGGGAGCGTGGTGAATCCGGTATCGCTGTCCGGCAGAGACACCGTGAGATCGTCAGGAAAATCGAGCGGACTCTTGGGCGCTTCCACGGCGAAGTCCAGCGGGCTCGCCTGGTCGGTGGCAAAGCTATTCAGTGATGTCTCCTGAATCCCATCCAGGCTCATCGGCTCGAGATCGAGGCTGGAGGAGTCCCCACCCCGCTGGATATCCAGGGGCGCGGCCAGATCCGCGAGCGGTTCGACGGTGTCTCCTAAACGCTCTATCCCGAGGATTGAATCTGCCTCGGAGCTGCTCGGGGCTTCCTCCGGAACCAGCGGATCGACTGCCAGGTCGGCGCCTCCGGTCATCGCACCGAAGTCCTCATTGACCAGCAATCCCTCGGGCACGCTGGATTGAGGCTCCGGCACACTGGCCTCGGGCTCACTGACCGGTTCCAGGGGTGGTAGTTCAACTGGCACCGGCTCTGCAGCGGGGCGCGGTGCCTCCTTCAGCGGCTTGGAGTACGCCTGTGCCCGCTGTGGGGTAGTGGGCACTTCTATGCCGGTGTCCAGAAAGATCAGGTCGCCTCTTTTTGAAGCCGGGCCCGAAGCCGCAGCGGGAGGAGCGGGATGGTCCTGATCCAGTCCGTGGAGCCGTTCGCGAGTTTTCCGGGCGCCAGTCTTGTCGCCGGCGGCCTCGAGATCCTGGGCCATCTTCTCCAGCTGTTCCCGCGCCTCATCCCCCCGGGAGGTGGCCCGGAGGAGGTCAACCAGCATGCTCCGAATTTCCTGGCTTCCCGAGAACTGGTCCGCAAACAGCTTGACGGCCTGGAAGGCCTGATCCAGCTGGCCCAGCGCGTTCATCCGCTCGAGGAACTCGATCAGGTTCCGTTTGGCCTCACTCACCACATTCTTGCGGGCGTGCAGCTGACAGAGCTTGAGGTAGGTCTGAGTCCGGCCGGGGTTTACCCGGAGAATCTTGCCACAGAGCGCTATGGCGTTGTTGAAGAAGCCTTGATCGGCGTAGAGGTCGACCGCCCGCTCATAGGACCGAACGGCTTCGGTAGAGTCGTTGATCTTGAGGTAGAGATCGCCTACCCGGTTGTAGAGCGAGAGATCGGGGCTGGTTTCCGCACCTGATTCGGCCTGTTGAATGGCCTTCAGGTACACTTCGATGGCTTTTCGCCAATCCTCCTTTTGTTCCAGCTTCCGCGCCGTGTCTTTCAGCTTTTCCAGATTCATGCGGCTCGGGGCTGAGGAGGAAAAACAGAGATAAGATTTGGAGTGCGCGAAAGATACCGGGCGGCCAAAACCCGGGCAAGCGCACGACGGTGCAACGATTTGCATGCGCCGGGCCCAGTGTCAACAAACCAGGGGAAGGTTGAGGGTCGGCTATGTCTCGGGCTTGGGATCGAAAGCGCCTTCCATCACCCCTCGAGCCACCCGTTCCAAGTCCCGTCCTGGGGGCCGGTCGGCATTGAGCGGAGGCACCGGCGGGTCCAGCGTGCGCAGTTGGTTATACAGCCGGCCTACCCCGGTGCCAGGCTTCAACGGCTTGAGATACTCCAATCCCTGTCCAGCGCAAAGGAGCTCGGCTGCCACGACCCGCTGCGCATTGACCAGGATTCGGCCCGCCTTGAAGGCGGCCGCCATTCCCATGGGAACGAAGTCTTCCTGGTTGGCGTCGGTGGGAATCGACCCGATGCTTGCCGGCATGGCCAGCGCTCGCGATTCCGCCACCAGCGAGGCTGCGGCGATCTGAACCATCATCAACCCGGAGCACAGACCCGGATCACTGGTAAGGAACGCGGGCAGGCCCTGGGAAAGGTCCGGATTGACCAGGCGCTCCACCCGTCTCTCGGCAATGGCCTGCAGGGTGGTCAGGGTCAGCGCCAGGATATCCAGTGCCTGAGCAACCGGCTGTCCGTGGAAGTTTCCTCCCGAGATCACCTCTCCGTTCTCGAAGACCAGCGGATTGTCGGTGGAGGCGTTGAGCTCCACCTCGGCGGTCTGCTCGGCAAAGGCGATGGCATCCGCAACCGCACCCAGCACCTGGGGAGCACACCGGAGGCTGTACGCGTCCTGTACCCGGGGATCGTTCTCCCGGTGGGATTCGCGGATCTCGCTGTTCTCCAACAGCTCCCGCATGAGCGCGGCCGCTCCGATCTGTCCAGCGTGTGGGCGGGATTGGTGAATGCGCGGATCGAGGGGTGCAGGCGTTCCGCGCAGCGCTTCCAGGCTCATCGCTGCCGCGGCTACCGCGGTGCGCCAGAGTATCTTCGCGTCGTGCACCATCATCGCCAGCATCGCCGTTTGCGCCTGCGTGCCATTGATGAAGGCAATGCCCTCCTTCGGGGCAAAGCGATAGGGCGTGAGCCGGGCGGCCTCGAGTGCGGCCTCGGCGGGAGCTGCCGCGGACTCACTGGAGAGCACCTGGCCCTCGCCCATCAGCGCAAGTCCGATGTGACTGAGGGGTGCCAGGTCTCCGCTGGCCCCAACACTTCCCTGCTCGGGAACCAGGGGAATGACTCCGGCATTGAGCAGGGCTACCAGCGCGTCCACCAACTCCGGACGCACGCCGCTGGTCGGCCGCAGCAGTACGTTCGCGCGAAGCAGCATCACACCCCGCACCACCGATGGGGGCAGCGGCGCCCCGACGCCGGATGCGTGACTGCGAATGAGATTGGTCTGGAGTTGATCGAGCTGGTCGGCGGGGACCCGGACGTTTGCCAGCTTTCCGAATCCGGTATTGATCCCGTAGATCGTCTGGCCCGATTGAATCGCTCGCTCGACCAGCTGCCGGCTCTGGGCCAATGCGGTTCGCGCGGTCGGGGCAATGGAGACGCGACTGGCGGGGTTCCGTGCGATTGCAACCACGTTCTCGATGGTGAGCGAGCGGCCGTCAAGAACGCATTCGGGGCGAGCCATCGCCCGAAGTTGACGCCGTTACGCTCCCGATTCAACCCCCACCTTCACCCAACAGCTCAGCGCCTGGTCCTGTTACTTGCCACGAGAAGCTCGGGGTTCCCTGGGTCAGTCTGGTAGGCCCAATCCAGGATCATGAAGTTGCGCCCAACATGGGTCACCCGGACCGCACCGTACCGAAGAAACTGATCGCCCGCCTCCATCTCGAACACGTATCCCATTCCCGGGGCGGCCTCGATCGGCGTGGTGGCATATCTGCTGCACGAGCCGGGATCCGGTGCGCTGAAGCAGGGCGCGTCATCAATGCTGGTCAGGTCCCCCACCGGGCCTTCGGAAAAGAACTCCACGCCGGTGCCGGTCCGCACCGGCGTCATGAAGAGCCGGCCCGAGCCGTCGCGGTCGACGTAGAAGTCGATATCACTGGAGGCGCCATCCCGCACTCGCCCCAGCTCACCCTCCTCGACCACGTTGTCGCCATCGTCGTCCCAGAAGCGGAAGCCGCTGCTGTCTGACTTTACCTGGATGGGATAGAGAATCTGATTTCGACTATCAGGTCTCGGGGTGTCGAAGACTGTCCGGGAACGGTTGCTCTCCGCGCTGGTCTGGCTGGCGGAGCTGACCGAGAAACAGCGGGATACTCCGTTGACCATGGCTCCCACCAGGAACTCCGGAGCCACCGTGGTGCCTTCGAGCGTCCACGAAGCCCCGCATGGGTCAGTGCCGGCAGGGGCGTCGATGTTGTAGGTGGTGCTGTAGATCCGGTAACTCTGAAAATTGTCGGGATCGGACTCATATGCATTGTCCGGCCAGGTGAGTGCCACTGCTCCATTCAGAGTGGTGCTGAACAGATCAGCCGGCACATCCGGGGGGTTGCCCGGGCTGGTTTGGTCTGACGAGCAAGCCATGACCAGCAGCAGGATGACCGGCAGACGCCAGCCTTGCATACAGGGCTCCGGAGAGGGATGGCGGAACCCACGGCAGATCGCGTGCCACTGCGAGAGCTCCGCAGCAGAACGGAGTTAGCCGGCAGGCGGGAAGCAGAATTGATTCGAGTGTCCTCGCCCGAGGACAGTTACTGATCGAAGGTGGTCTGGTTGTAGTCGAACTTCAGGTCCGGCAGGTCGGTCAGGTATATCGAGAAGTAAAACGCGAAGTTGCCGTTGGCGTTCCGCACGAAGTTGAAGCCGGCCCGCCACTCGTGCAGCTGCCGCTCCAATCGGACCACCTGAGACTCGAACTTGGTGTCGGTAATGTTGTACTGAGACGACCAGGACAGCGTCCAGAATGGTGTGGGCGAGAAGCCGGTGCTGAATCCCAGATTCTGCTGGCCCGGCGTACTCGGCAAGCCGGGAATCGGCCGGGTCCGGGACAGGGTGTAGTTGAAGTTGGCCGTGAACTCGCGGCCCCCACCGCTGAAGGGTACCCGCCCACTGTTGTAGAACGAGCGATTGCGCCGGCCGGCATCGACCACGTACGAAGAGGGCACGTTTTCCCGCCGGCCCGATGGGCCCTTGCCCAGACCAAAGATCGAGCCGATGGAGCGGAGGGTGTTGCCCGAGATTGCAAAGCTCGCGCTCACGTTGCTCAGAAAAGGATCGAAATGGGTTGTGTCGAAGCCTACCGGGCCCCGCCAGAGGTCGTGGGTAAAGCTGAAGGTGAACTGCGGTAGCAGGTCACTGAGCAGCGAATTGGTAATCGTCTGAGTCGTCCAGCCCGTCCGCCCCGGCTTCTTGGCTTGCTCGAAGTCATAGCTCATCGGCGTGGTATTGATGCTCAGCACCCGAAACTTGCGGGCTTCGGCATCCGAGGTGTCGCCCGCCGCCCGCTTGGCCTTGGCCTCGAAGGTCTGGGAGAGGCCGAGGCTCATGGTTTGGGTGGCGTCACTTCGCAGCTGGAGCGATTCGCCGGGAAGCAGGGCAGCCTGCGCATACTCCAGCGGCACCGACGCCGCGGGAGAATAGTTCCAGCTCAAATTGGGCGACAGGCTGTGCCTGATCCGGCTGGCAAAGCCGAAGCCCGGCAGGAAGGCAAACAGGGTGGGCGACGCAGTGGCCGAGAACCGAAAGCGCTTTCCCTGGTGGACGAAATCGCCGTTGGTGTTTCGGTTGCGCAGCAGGAAAGGACCCGACGTGGTATTGGCGACGCCCACCGCCGGCTGCAGCTTCCAGGATCCGCGAAACAGCACTGGCAGGTTGATGCCGGTATTCCAATCCACCCCGGTCGAGAAGTTGCCATTGAAGATGCGGGTGACGGTTACCGAATCTGTCGGATCCGGGGTGGTGGGATCGTCGATCCGTACTATGGCGCTGTCCCGGCCGGTGCTTCGCTGATCGACCGCGGACAGTGAGTTCTGCCAGTTGAAGTTGCCCAGTCGCACCGGGGTTTGGAAATCCAGCGTGGTGGTCCGCCGCCCGCCCACCAGCGCGACTGTGTCCAGGATGTTCCCCGGCAGCACCGTCAACAACGTGTCCAGTGGAGTCTTGGACTCGGTGTTGTTGGTAAAGCTGAACCCGGGCGACCAGGTGATATTGGATCCGATCGCTATCGATGCCGGCGAGATCGTCACCGCCGGCAGCAGCTGCTGGACGCTTCCGTCCGAGAGGCTCTGCCGCCGATTTCCGCCGATGGTGAGAGTTCCCCACCCATAGCGTTTGGAGAAATTCAGCGAGCTGGTGATCTGCTGGGTGTTGAGCAGCGGGTCCACCGCATTCCGGTTGATGATCGAGGTGTTGCTCGCGTAATTGAGATCGAGGTTCAGGCTGGTGGACAGATTGAAGGTCTGCCGGTGATCCCAGCGCACCGTAGCCGATGACCCACCGTCAGTCTCCAACTGCCTGCTGAACGCCAACGCGCCATCGACGAATCGGTTGATCCAGTTGTACTGTCCCGCTACGCCATACTGCAGATAGCGATTCGAGTACCAATCGAGCCGGGCCGTCAGATCGATGTAATCATTGGGCGCCCAGTAGTATCCGATGTTGGCGATTTGGCGGTTGTATCCGGGATTGGTCCGGACCAAGTCGTTGAAGCCGAATTGCGGAATGAGAATGCCCGAATGCCGCCCGGGTCGCATGTCCTGGAAAAGGAACGGCAGCCACAGAACCGGCACGTCGCGAACGTAGAGCACTACCGGGCGGGCGACCAGCACACTCTGGGAGACCCACTTCACTTCCCGGCCGGCAAAGTGGTAGTGCGGCACCGGAAGATCGCAGCTGGTAATCTCGCTGGACGCGGCGTAGATCCGACTCGAGCTGGAATCTTGCGAGACGTTGCCCCGGAGAAACCAGACGCTGCCGGCCTCGCTAAAATTCGTCAGCGCGTCCGTGATCACGCCACGCCGGGTGCAGGTGTCGTATCGGATCCCTTCGCCTACCATCACCTGTCCCCGGTCGAACAGCTTGGGGTCACCGGTGGCATCTAGCACACAACTGGAACGTCGGTAGGTGATGCTGCCGGCCTCCAGGGAAGTGCCCCGTCGTTCCGTCAGAGCCTCGCCGTTCAAGAGAACCCGCTGATCCTGGACAAACACCGTGGCGGAATCGGCCCGGTATCGCGTGCTCTGGTAACCGGGACGGGCCAGCAGCTCAGTGATCACCGAGTCCGGGGTTACAAAGCTGCGGGTCGGTGCGGTAGGAAGACCCATG
>DASUVR010000364.1:0-4907 GCA_036378855.1 Gemmatimonadales bacterium
CAGGGGCGTAGGCCCGGATAGTGGTGTCCTCCGCCTCGGGCTTCGCTTTGGTCACCGCTGGGTGGCTCCGGTGCCGGACAGCCGTTGGCCGAGTCTTGGCAGGCCTCGGCGTCTGTCTCACCGACGGTGCCGGCTTTGCCGCTGCTGGGGTAGCCGGCTCCGCAGTCCGGGACGACAGCGTCACCGACGTGTCCTTCCGGCTCAGGGTGTCGGGCAGAGTCAGGTCTGACTGTTGCGCTACTTTATCGCTCCCGGGCACCCGCTGCTCCCGCCCACCCGAGCAGGCCGACAGGGCAGTGATCCCGGCAAGTATCGCTCTGAGCTGCTTCATCGTTCCTCCCGAGGGTAAGCCACAGCAGTTTCTCATTCTCCTGAGCCTGGTTCTGTGTGGTGGCTCACCCGAGGGCACAGCCCTTGCTCCCCAACTCCACGCTTGGCCCTGTAACTCCTTTGAAATACCGCATCTCCGGGAAGGATCCCGGCGCAACCTGCCGTGCCGTCCCCGGAGTCCGCCATACGCTGCCGGGAATTACCAGAGCGTTTGGCGTCTGGTCGAAACTCTCATCAGAGCTGGGAGACCGATGTACCACGCTGCGGTCGGAATCCTGAGGGTAAGTCCGGTGGGGCAGAGAGGCGCGCGGTGAGCCAGTGCACCAAGTGCCATACGCCACTCCCACAGGATGGAAGGTTCTGCGCCAACTGCGGAACGCCCTCGGGGGAAATCCCGCATAGCGTCCCTGCCGATCCAACCGATGAGCTGAAGGAGCGTCTGGCTCGCACTCTGGCCGGCCGCTACGAGATCATCCGACTGCTCGGCCGGGGAGGCATGGCTGTGGTGTTCCTGGCCCAGGACCTGGTGCTCGAGCGGCAGGTGGCCATCAAAGTGCTTCCGCCTGAGGCTTCGCACGACGCCAAGGTGATCCATCGCTTCCAGCAGGAAGCCAAGACAGCGGCCAAGCTCGACCATCCCAACATCATTCCGATCTATCGGGTAGAGAGCGAAGCCGGCCTCAACTACTTCGTCATGAAGTATGTCGACGGGAGCTCGCTGGAGCAGCGCCTGGAGCAGGGTCCTCTGCCCATTGATCTGGCTCGACGCATTCTTCGGGATGCTGCCCTGGCTTTGGGTCATGCCCACAAGCGGGGCATCGTTCACCGCGATGTTAAGCCGGCGAACATCATGCTCGAGATGGACGGCCGCGTAGTCCTGACGGACTTCGGTATCTCCAAGGCGCTGGACAGCGGGTCGGCTTTGACCGGGACCGGAAACATCATCGGGACGCCGCACTACATGGCTCCCGAGCAGGCAAAAGGTCTGGAGGTTGACGGACGGGTGGACCAGTATGCCCTGGCGGTGGTAGGCCACCAGATTCTAACCGGTAAACAGCCGTTCGAGGGTTCCTCCCACAGCATTCTCTACAAGCACGTGTTCGAGGCGCCTCCCCGTATTTTCGAAAACCGACCCGACGCTCCGGCCGATCTTTGTGCCACCCTGGATCGTGCACTCTCGAAAGAACCAGCCAAGCGCTTCCCGGGGATGGAGGAATTTGCTGCTGCCGTAAGCGGAGAGCGCAACGGTCCACGAACCGTGGTGAGTGCTCCAGTGACACCATTGAGCCAGCAGGCGGCATCCGAGCAGCCGCACGCCAGACAGAGAGTCATAGTACGCCGTGGCGTTATGGCGGTGGGTCTCTGCGCTGCTCTGGCCGGCGTGGCCTGGGCCGCGTGGCTTCCATTCCAGGAGTCGCCGAAACCGAAGGTGATCAGTAGCCCACCGTCGCCTCCGTTGCTGCCCCCTCCAGAGTCGGTCCCCACCGCTCCGAGCCAGCCCAGCGTGGCAACTGACTCCTCTCACCCAGTCGAGCCGGAGCGGCCCAGGCCGAATAAGAAGGAGTACGCCCTACTGACGGTCACCTCCGAGCCGTGGGGGACCCTCTTCGTCGGCAACAAGGAGATCGGTCCAACTCCCATTGCCGACTATCCCCTGCCGGTGGGAACCCACCGCATCAGGATCGAACAGGAGGGGTATCTCACCCGGACCGAAACCATCGTGGTGACGGGCTCCAGTCAGATCCGGAGGCGCTATGACCTGGAGCCGGCTGGACCTCAGTGACAGAGAATCCCTGGCGTGCGACCTGCCCGGTGGCCTCGCACCTCGCCAAGCAAGCCTTCCGATATTCCCGTCTCGGTCTCCTCAAGTTTTCCCGGATAGCTCGTCAATCTCTCGCGCCAGTAGCGATTTGCGCCCGAGCCCGCTCCCATCTCCGATCCTCCAAGCCAAGCCGGGTCTCGGGGCACACGCGTTGCAGTTAGGGCGCGGTCCGCCTGCGTGCTACATCTTCACCCCGCGAGTGATCTGCGACTGCCAGAGCTCTGGCCCTAGTTCCGACCGATCGCGCGCGCATTCCCTCGGAGTAAGCCAATGGTCAGTTTCCTGAAAGGTCGCCGCCGCGAGGACGATTCGGTCATTGCCATCGACTCGAGCGGGCGCGATATCACCGCAGCCCTCGAAGCCCTCGTTGCCCGGGCAGAAACCGCCGCGAACGATTTGCGTTCGCTGGGTCCGACGCTCGAACGAGCGGCAGAGATCGGCACGCTGCGGGAGCGTTGCGCGGAGCTCGAGGGCCAGGTCGAGGGCCTTCTTCGGCTTGGCGGTCAGATGGCGCTGGCTGAAGAGCAGGCCGAGCGGGTGATCAAGACCCAGGCGGCCACGGAAGCTCGGATTGCCCACGCCGGGGAGGACGTCGAGCGGCTCCAGGGTCAGATGAGTGCTCTCAGCGACAAGGTGGAAACCGCACTTCTTCTCCGGGAGCAGGTGGAGTCCTTCCTCAGCCTTCAGGGTCCGCTCGCGGCTCTCCGCACCGATGCGGACGGGCTGAGAGGACAGCTGAGTGAGCTGGCGGAGAATGTCGCCCGGATGCGCTCCCAGCACGACGATGCCCTTACCGCACACCGACACACCACATCCCGGCTGGAAAACTTCGATCAGGACTTCCAGGCTGCCACCGGGAAGCTGGAAGATGTCGTACGCCGGGTTCAGACAGTTGAGCGGCAGATGGAGCCGATCAATCAGGCTTCCACCGCCATTCCGGACATCCAGCACCAGTTGGCGGTATTGAAGGCGTTGGCGGACCAGGTGGCCCAGAAGACCACGATGCTGGAGCAGGAGCGTGAGGCGGTTGACCGGGCCGCGACTCAGATCGCGCAGCTCACCCGGATGGACCGCGAGCTCGACGCCTGGCTCCGGCGGCAGGAGGAGCAGATCCGCCGGTTCGGTCCGATCGAGGCCAAGCTTACCGAGGTGAAGACGATCCAGGACAAGGTCCTCTCCCGTACCGAGGAGCTTCAGGCCACCTCGCAGAAGATCGAGGATGCCCAGCAGTCGGCTCGGCAGGCGCTCACCGATCTCAAGGAACAGATGCGGAAGAGCAGCGAGGCGTTCGAGCTGGAACACCGGAGTCTCCATGCGGTAAGCGAGCGTATTGCCGACCTGCGGAAGGCGGTGAAGGAGTGCGAGGCCCGGTTAGGCGAGCTCGATGCTGCCACCCAGGGCACGGCGGCGGTGCAGAATCAGGTGCGCAACGTCGGCGAGCAGATCGCTGATCTCACGAAGGAAGTGAACGCCCTCTCCCAGGAAGCCGTTCGGGCAAGCTCGTTGCGCCAGGATGTGGGACGGCTCGACTCGATGGCGACCGATCTCGCGGCCCGGATGCGCCGGCTGGATGAGATCAGACCGGGAGTGGAACAGGCTGTGGAGCAACTCTCCACCCTCAAGGGAACCCGCGAGCTGTTGTCCGACGGTTTGGAGCAGATGCGGGTAGCCTATGAGGAGATGACCCGGGTGCGCGAAGGCCACGGGGAAACCCAGGCCTGGTTGGCCAATGCCGACGTCTGGACCAGGAAGGTGCAGACTCAGGTCAAGGAGCTCAGCGCGATGGAGCCGGCGGTCGAGCGGATCCGCGCCGAAGTGGAGCAGGTCAAGGGTTCCATGGCGCAGATCGAGTCCAGCCGCGAGCTGGTGCACGATGTACAGCGCAGTCTGCTCGAGGTCGGCACCCTGGGCGGTGAGCTCAAGGACCGGATGGAGGGATTGCGGGGCCGGATCGATGCGGCCGAGTCCCGGTTCGGTCAGCTGGCTAAGCAGGCGGAGAGCGCTCAGCGGCTCAACGATACCATCTCGCTGGTCACCACCTCGGTGGAAGACGCCGAGCGCCGGATGGGAATGGTAGACGAGTCGGTTCGCGGGCTGGAGAGCCGGACCCAGCAGATCGATCAGGTGGAAGAGAAGGTTCGGCTCCTGGGACAGGAGCTGGATCAGCGGCAGGGCGCGCTGGACAAGGCGACCGAGCACCTCACCCGCGCTTCAGCCCTGCGGAAGGAATCGGCCGAGGCTGCGCAGCGGATGGAGGATATCACCCGGACGGTCAGCGCTACGCTGAGTCAGGCGCAGGACCAGGCCGGTACTCTGCAGCGGCTGGCTGGGGAGCTGGAGACCCGGGCCTCCGCGCTCAAGTCCATCGACCGTCAGCTGAGCCACTTCGAGGAGTTGCTCAACAAGTGGGAGTCGGCCCAGACCGAGGCGGCCAAGGCGCTGGAGCAGACTCTAGCCCGGCAGGCCGGCGTCGAGGCCATCGAGGCGCAGGTCAAGCACGTTTTCGACCTGGCCGAGCGGACCATCGAAGACGTCCAGACCATCGGGTCGGCCCGCCGGGAGATCGAGGAGACCCGGGCGATGCTGCAGGCCACCCAGGATCAGTTCAAGACCACAGAAGAGACACTCAGGGGCTTCGAGTCTCGCAAGCGCCAGTTGGAGCGGGCCGAGCAGCGCCTGGCTCGGGCCGAGGCGTTGGCCCTGGGGATCCGCGCAACAGTGGAATCGCTCACTGCTCAGAAGACGGTGGTGGACC
>DASUVR010000365.1:0-9663 GCA_036378855.1 Gemmatimonadales bacterium
AAGCAGGTGGGAGGGGAGGTTGCGCTGGGGAGGGTGCACGATCGATTCGACCATTGGTTTGCCGGCTATCTGGCGGATGACGAGACCGCGGTGTACACCATCCTGACCGACGCGCGGCAGGGCGGCGCCCACGCTGCGACCCGCATGTTCGAGCGACTGTCTGCCGAAGAGCCGGAGCGCAACTTCGCTGTGGCCCTCGATTCCACCACTGATGAGGTACGCGAGCCACTCTATGAAGTTGATCAGGAAGGTTTCCGGCTGGAGTTCTGGCCCACAAGGTTCGCGCTTCGACGTGCGGTGGATGCGATGTTAATCCTGAACAGAACGACCCCCATCTCACCGCTCCAGTCATCTCGCAGGCCGGGTGATTCGGAACACTGAGTCCCGCCGGGTTCTATCCTTGATTTCAACAACGACCGCCCTTCAGTCAGGAGCACACATGAACCGAGCTCTCCTTCTGCTGGCCATCGCGCTTTCGGCAGCGTGCAGCCGGGAAAAGGCCGGCAACGCCTCGGCGTCGGCCTATACCTCAGATGCCGACAGCAGCGCCCGGGAAGATGGGGTCGCAGGCACCAATAGCGGAGGAGAGTTGGAGGCTCCCCGTCTCATCCCCGCCATGCAGAATCAGCTGAATCTGATGGCCAACGGAACTCAGCCGCCAAACCCGGACAACCTGAACGCCTACAAGAATATGGCCGGCGATCTGATCAACTCGATGATTGCGGATCTGTATCGGGCAGGCTATGCGGACTCGGGGAATTTCAGGGCGCTGGGGGACTCCGTCCTGGATGATCTGGGAGGGGGAGCCGGTACATCGGCCAGACTCGATCGATCGAAGCTCCCTCAGCACGTAGATCGGATGCAGCGCCTTATTCGGCAATACCAACAGACGATGCGAAAGGCTGCCGATCGGAGGTAACTGTCTGCCAGCGGCCTAGTTAGCCTGTCATTTTGGCCGAATTCCGGCCCGGATGCTGGCATGCGTACTGCTTCGGGGGGAGGCACGTGGTCCCACAGCGATGGGACCGGCGTCAGACAGAACCTTTAGAACTATGGATTAACAGGAGGACCTCATGGCCATCAATCGCTATCGCGAGCCCGCCAGCCTCTTTGGCCTGCAGCGGCTCAACCGGATTTTGGATGAGGCATTTTCCGGTCTCCAGTTCCCCGAGCAGGGAAACGTCATCACTTCGACCTGGTTTGCTCCAACCGATGTATCCGAAGACGAGAACAGCCTTCGGATTACCATGGAGTTGCCCGGCGTAGATCCCAACGACGTCCGGCTCTCGCTGGAGAACAACATCCTGACCATCCGGGGCGAGAAGAAGCAGCAGATCGATGACAACAGCGAACGGATCCATCGGTTCGAGCGCACCTACGGGATGTTCGAGCGGACCTTCGTGCTTCCCAACACCGTCGACACTGAACAGATTGACGCCCGGTACGACAACGGCGTGCTCCATGTCAGCATCCCGAAGGCCGAGCGGGCCAAGCCCCGCGAAATTCGGGTGAACGCTTCCAACTCCGGCTCATCCCAGATCCGGACGGGAGCGCAGTCGCAGCGGGTAAGCAGCGGCAACAGCCAGCGCTCCGGCGGCAACGACCGCACCCGGGATCCGGAAGAGGAAGGTTCGGCAGCCAAGAGCAGCCGATAATTCTCTAACCGCAAGAACCCCTCGGCCCTGCCGAGGGGTTTTTGCCTGTCCCGTAGTATTACGGAGCCTGGCTCCGGATAGTCGCGGATTGTGAGTACCTCAGGCAAAGCCTACCCTTGGACGTGGCCCGCAATCTTTCCTTCCATCTCATTGGTGTAAGCCACCATACAACGCCGGTCGAGGTCCGGGAACGCTTTGCGTTCGGCCCGCCGGAAACTTCCGCAATTCTGGAGCTGCTCAAGACGAACGGGATACCCGCCGTTCTGCTTTCTACCTGCAACCGGTGTGAGCTGTACTGGTCAGGGTCGGGCGAGGGGGAGGCATGGTTCCACCGGCTGGGGCAAGGGGGAAACGGCCCGGTGCAAGCCGGCCCGGTAGTCACTCGACACGAGGGAATGGCCGCGGTTCGCCACCTGTTGCGGGTTTGCTCCGGCCTCGATTCGCAGATTCTGGGTGAAGTCGAGGTTCAGGGACAAGTGCGCCGGGCATACGATGCCGCCCGTGCTGCCGGAACAACCACACGAGAGATGGATCTCATTTTCTCAGCGGCGCTATCGGCCGGCCGACGGGTTCGCCGAGAGACCTTGCTGGGTCGCCATCCGTCGTCGGTGAGCTCGGCAGCGGTAGACTTGGTGCTCCAGCAGCGGCAGGAAGCGCGCAGCCCTGAGGTAGTTGTTCTCGGCGCCGGTGAAGCAGCAGAAGGGGTCCTGCGAGCGTTCAATCAGCGGGGAATTGGCCAAGTCACTCTGCTGAGCCGGGCTCCGGAGAAGGCAGGTGTTTTGGCCGCTGCCTGGGGAGCGAAGGCTGGTCCGCTGGTGGAGCTCGAGCGAAGGTTGGCCGAAGCAGACATTCTCATGGTGGCGACCTCCTCCTCCCGGCCGGTGGTCCGGTCGGCGCAGCTCTCCCGGGCCATTGCGGCCCGCCCGGGGTCGACACGGGTTGGGGTTGATTTGGCAGGTCCGCGAAACGTCGAGCCGGAATCCCGCGGCATTCCCGGCCTTCAGCTGCTCGACCTGGATGACCTCCAGCGTCTCTGTTGTCCGGCTGCAGCCAGCCCATCTGCCGCACTGGCCGATGCTGAAGGGATCATCGAGGACGAGCTGATTCGGCTTGATTTGACCCTGCGAGGACGAACCGCCGCTTCCCGGCTGGCTGAACTACACCAGATCAGTCGTCAGATGGCAGAGCAGGAGTCGGAGTGGGCGTTGGCTCAGCTGGAGACGCTATCTCCAGCCGAACGCGAGGTTGTTCGCAAGATGGCCGACCGGCTGGTCAGAAGGGTGCTCTTTCCCCTGAGTCAGAACCTCAGAGTCGAGAGTTAGAGAAACTACTCCCGCCGCCCGGGCGGCATTGCCGGGCTTCCCACCGGATTGAGGATGTTCCGGCATTGCGGGTTGGTGCATCCGGCACAACGAGTGGTGTATTGGGTGCTGTACGTGGCGCCTCCCCGAAGATGATCTTTCACGATTTCAGCTAAAGCATCCAGAAAGCGGGGCCTCGTGTTCAATGCGGGTGCCCGCACGTACTGTGTAATCCCAACCTGGTGGGCAACCTCGCCGTACTCGCGGTCCAGCTCAGACAATGTTTCGATGTGGTCGCTGGTGAAGGCGATGGGCACCACCAGCAGCTCCCGCTGGCCTCTACCCCCGAGCCGGCGGATCACCTGCTCTGTGCTCGGTCCCAGCCAGCGCACCGGCCCCACGTCCGATTGATACGCCAGGATGAAGGGGTTGGGAGCGCCGAGGCATTCCACGACGCGCTGCACGCTGGCCCCGACCTCCTGCGGATAGGAGTCACCCCGGTCGATGACATCCAGAGGCAGGCTGTGGGCGCTGAACAGGATGGTCACTCGGTCGCGAACGGAGGGCGCAAGTCGGCTGAGGCCCTCCCGCACCGTCTCGGTCATGGCCTCGATAAATCCGGGGTGAACCGGCCACCGATCCACCAGACTCCACTGAAACGCATCGCGAAGCCCGGTCCGATCGGCAGCACGCCAGAGCTCGTTCAGGCTGGACCCGGTGGTGCTGCAGGAGAACTGAGGGTATTGGGTAAAGGCTACGGCTCGCTCGACTCCATCCTGATGCATGGCGCGAAGCGCATCGTCGCTGGTGGGCGGGGCATAGCGAAAGGCCACGTAAAACTTGTGCGGCGCGGTTTCGGGAGAGATCCGGTCCAGTCGCGCCACCATTCCCTGACCTTGTGCTTCGGTGTAGCGCAAAATCGGTGAGCCGCCGCCGATGTTGGCATACAGCTGACGAACCTTCGGCGTTCTCCTCCGGGCGATGAAAGGTCCGAGCCAGCGTTGAAACGGCAGCTGGATGATCTCGCGGTCGGCAAACAACTCGAGCAAGAATGGCTGAACGTCGTCCAGCGTGGCGGGACCGCCGAGGTTGAGCATCACAATGCCCGTTTTGGGCGGGGCGGACACTTCGGGCCGGGCGGTGGTCTGGGCTCTCCAGGGCTGAACGTCGGTCATACGCGGAACATAATGACTACTCCGATCCGGTCGGCAATACCCCGGCTTCAATGGCAAACCGGGTCAGCTCGGCCACGGTGCGAATCTCGAGTTTGCGCATCAGGCTTTCCCGATGGGTTTCGACCGTCCGGTGGCTGATACCCAGATCGGTTGCGATCTGCTTATTGGTATGGCCGCGGACAATTCCCAGGAGCACTTCCCGTTCGCGAGAGGTGAGCTGATCCAAGGCCTTGTGACTTTCCTGCTCGCCGCGGACTGCCGCAGAAAGACGGCTGGCAACCGGCGGACTGAAATATGACTCTCCCCTGCAGACTGCGCGTATGGCATTCCGGAGCTCGGTTCCGGCGGTGTCCTTTAGCAAATAGCCGTGGGCTCCCGCCCGCACGCTCTCCAGGACGTACTCAGGGTTGTCGTGCATACTGAGGATGAGCACCCGGGGTGGCCCGGCAGTACTGCGGAGACTGGCAGCCACCTCGAGACCCGACTGGTCAGGCATGGAGATATCCAGTACGACCACGTCAGGCCGCAGGCGGGAGGCCAGGGACAGCGCTTCGGAGCCGCTGGCCGCCTCGCCGACCACCTCGAAGTCGGGCTCGCTTTCGACGACATGCCTGATTCCAGTCCGGACAATCATGTGGTCGTCCGCGACCAGCACCCGGATCGGTTTGCTCGTCATGCGCCATCCGACGGGTGGAGTGGTACCACGATCTCCAGCTGCGCTCCGGTGTGTGCTCTACCCTGAAAGCGAACCGTCCCACCCAGAGCCGTGATCCGCTCGCGCATGCCCGCCAATCCCATATGGCCGGTGAGCTCCAATCGTTCCGGACTCAGGTCCGGCGGCCCTCGCCCGTCGTCGCTCACTCTGAGCTGCACCATGTCCCGGCCAACGGTGATGGCTACATCCACCGAACGGGCATCGGCGTGCCGCAACACATTCGACAGGCCCTCTTGGAGCGCACGAAACAGCGCAAGCTCGGCCTCTCGGGACAATGGAGGCATAATGGCCGGCGCGCTCAACTCGATGCGTATGCCGCTGCGCTGGGTGAAGTCGGCGACCAGCGAGCGCAGGGCCGGCAGAAGCCCGAGATCGTCGAGCAACGATGGCCTGAGGTCGTTGGTCACATTGCGGATACTACTGATGCCGGTGTCCATTAACTCGAGTACGTGAGACAAACGGTCGGCCTGCTCCGGCTGGACCTTCTCCCGGAGCACTCCCAATTCCATTTTCACCGCCGTGAAAACCTGCGCCGTCTCGTCGTGCAGCTCGCGGGATAGGCGGCGCCGCTCCTCCTCATGCTGCTCCACCATTCGCCCGGACAACCGGGTCAGCTCCAGACTCCGTGCCTCCAATCGGGAGTAGAGGTCGGCGTTCTCCAGGGCGGCTCCCACCTGGTGCCCCAGCGCCAGCAGAAATTTTTCATCCAGAGCGGTAAATGGGTCGCGAGCCTGGCCCACCAGAGTCAAAGCGGCTACTACTCGCTCGCCCCGCAGGATGGGTAGAACCGCAGCATAGGGAAAGGCTGAGGCGTTTCCATCGGTTCGAGGCCAGTCCGGAGTAAACTGCGGCCTTCTACTCTCGACAGCTCGCCTGAGCACTGCGGCGGCAGACTCGGGGAGGCTTCCATTGGACCAGGAGGCGCACACTCCGGCTCCCTGGACGAATCTGAGGTCGGTCCCCTCGGCGGTGAACAGGGCCGTGCCGCTTACGGCAGGCAAGGTCAGAGGGCGGGCCAGCAGGACCTCGAGTACATCCTGTTCCCTGCCGGCTCGCTGAAGATCTGCGGATAAGGCGGATAGCGCACTCAGGCCACGGCGCAGATCATCCAGTACCAGCAGCAGAATTCCAGCTCCTACTGCCAGCGCAAACAGGATGTCGAGGTAGTAGCCCCACGGCGCCCAGCTTCCCCGCGCGCGAAGAAAGGGATAGTCGAGGTGGTGCAGACCCCAGAGGCCGAATGCAGCGGCAAGGAGAGTTGCGCCACTCGAGCTTACCCGGCGGCGGTAGCGGAGGAAGACCCAGCTGGTCCAGAGGGTCGCGAAGCTGAGGAACAGAACGGCTGGACCGGCTGCCCACAGGAAGTGTTGGAGGCGATAGATGGCAATGTAGGCCCAGAGCGGGGGGAAGAGTGCCAATGCAAGGAACCAACGGCGCCACCGAACCTGCTGGGAGAACATCAAAGCCGCGTACAGCAATGCCAGCGCCGTCCAGCCGGTCACCACCTGATGCCAGTAGAGCCAGATTCGTTGGGACGTCAGCAGGAAGCTGGTAATTGCTGCGATCCGCAGGAAGTACAATCCCCAGGCGGCAGACCACCAGGCGAAATACGATTTCCGATAGCGTCCGAAGAGGAAGGCACACAGCGCGGCCAGTGCGGCTGTGATCGTGGCTTGGAGGAGGGCGGCGTCAAGCTCGATGGCGGCGGTCGACAGGGGGGCGGCTTGCATCCTTCGAAACAAAGGGGAAAAATCAGGGCACCGCAACAGCATTCGGGTCGCGCCGGCGGCGACCCGTAGTTTCCCTAGTACCAGCCGATGGGCTTCTCATCGAGATTGATGAAGACCTGTTTGGTCTCGAGGTACTCTTCGACTCCCCAGTGCCCCAGCTCCCGACCGAAGCCCGATGACTTGTAGCCTCCCCACGGGGCCTCGACAAAGGTGGGCTGCATGTGGTTGACCCAGACGATGCCGGCTTCCAGCGCTTTGACCACCCGAAAGGCTTTGAAGATGTCTCGGGTCCACACTGCGGCGGCGAGCCCGTATGGCGTCGCGTTGGCGATTCGGATTGCTTCCGCCTCGTCGTTGAACGGGATCACACTCATCACCGGACCGAAGATCTCCTCCTGCGCGATGGTGGCCGAGTTGTCCACGTCGTAGAAAATGGTAGGCTCGATGTACCAGCCCTTGTCGAACTGTTTGGGCTTGCCCCCGCCCACCGCCACCTTGGCCTCCTTCCGACCGATATCCAGGTACCCGGCCACTCGGTCCCGCTGCTCGGCGCTGACGAGGGGACCCATCTTGGTTTCCCGGTTTAGCCCAGGGCCGAGCTTGATGGTTTTGGCTTTGGCCGTGGCGGCCTCCACGAACTTCCGGTAGATGTCCCGCTGCACCAGCACTCTGCTGCCGGCGGAGCACACTTCGCCCTGATTGATGAAGGTGCCGAAGAGCGCGCCGTCCACCGCGTTCTCGAAATCAGCGTCGCTGAAGAAGATGTTGGGAGACTTCCCGCCCAGCTCGAGGGATACCCGCTTGAGCTGATCGGCCGCATTCCGCATGATGAGCTTGCCCACCTCTGCGCTGCCGGTAAAGGCGATCTTGCGCACCGCTGGATGACTCACCAACGGGGCTCCGGCACCGGGTCCGTCACCGGTCACGATGTTGATCACACCGGGCGGCAGTCCCAAGGCTTCGAAGTCCCGGGCCAGCTCCAGAATGGTCAGAGGTGTCTGTTCGGCCGGTTTGAGCACCACCGTGCAGCCGGCTGCCAGTGCCGGTCCGATTTTCCACGCCGCCATCAGAAGCGGATAGTTCCAGGGAATGATTTGACCGGCCACACCCACCGGCTCGCGCATGGCGAATGCGACTGCCTCGGCGGGAACCGGCAGAACCTCGCCGTTGATCTTGGTTGCCAGCCCGCCGTAGTACTCCAGACAGGTGGCCGTGTCGTCCATGTCGTATTCCGATTCAGTAATCGGCTTACCGGTATTTCGGGTTTCCAGCTCGGCCAGCTCCGGACGCCGCGCCCGAACCCGCTCGGCCAGACGAAAGAGGACCCGACCTCGCTCCTGAGCCGTGACGCCTTTCCAAACCTCATAAAAAGCGCGGGTCGCGGCCTGGGCCGCGCGATCGATGTCGCCGGCCTTGCCGGCGGGAACGGTGGCGATGGCCTCCTCAGTGGAGGGATCGTACACCTCCAGCGTCTGGCCATCCTGCCCATCGACGAAACGGCCATCGATGTACATCTGATAGCGGGTCAGGGGTGTCTTCCTGGCCGACCCCTGCACCCGAGCCGTGGTCGTCATGGTTCTCCCTTCTCAAGCGTCATCTGGTCACACTGAACCGTCTACTATGCTGCTACGATTTCCCGGGATGAGCGGCCGATGACTCGCTGAACGCCGATACGCAGGGAGTCATCCCGGACCTGCCAGGGCATTCCATTTCCGGCGAGCAGCTCCAGAAAGGGATCCGGGTCGAACTGCTCTGGGGTCATGACCCCGGTGCCCTTCCAGACCCTGGTGGAAATCAATCGCGCGGCAATGACCGGTGGTATCCCCGTCTGGTACGCAGTGGCCTGCACGCCGAGCTCACGATAGGTCGTTTCGTGATCGCTCACGTTATAGATGAAGTATGCTTTGGGCTCGTTGTTCTTGTGGCCTCGAGCCAGGGTGCCGACACAGGTCTTGCCCTGAAGTCGCCCGGCCAGATCACCTGGTTGGGGAAGCAGTGACACCAGGAGGTCGCGGGGGGCCACAGTGGTTTCCCCGACTCTGACCTGATCGGTGCGCGAGAGCCCCAGCCGTTTAATGACCTGGAGCGTCTCAACCGTCAGCTCATCCATGCACAACTTGAAGTCGACGACCCGCGCCTGGGGAAACGATCGGGGCAGGGTCTTGGATTCCTCATGGTCCACGTAGTAGCAGGTCAGAACTCCAAGCTCGGGAAAATCGAACTGCTCCGCTCCGGTGAGCGGCTCCTCCAGATAGTAGCGTCCGCCCCGGTAGGAGACTGCCTTGCAGAGACATTCATCGATCATGACCCAGGGACTGAACGCCGCAATGAGGCCACTGCTTCCCTGACATATGGCATTATCGCCGTCACGGATGCGCAGCTCGGAGACCACATCGAGCAGGTGCTTTGCCGCATAGGCGGCATAGACGTTGGTAGTGCCGGGGTCTGCGCCCATGCCCAGAAGAGCGAGCCGGCCGGCCGCCTTGAACTCGGCATCGAGGGCGAACTGGTCATCCATTTTGGGGATGCCGTCCGCATCCGTTCCCGCGCTGGCAAGATCGATGTAATCGCAGCCTGCATCCAGGCAAGCCCGCATCACAGCGAGGTTGGTCGCGGGAAGCGCCGCGTTCAAGAGCAGGGTAGTGCTGGTTTCCCGGATGATCTTGGCGACGGCGTCCCGGTCCGCGGCGTTCAACTCTATTGCCGTAACCCTACCGTCGTTGAGCCGGTCCGCGAGTGCTGATGCGCGTGCGGCCACTGCGTCGGCGATGACGAGTTTCTCGAGCAGCGCCTCCTTCACGAATTTGAGGGCGGACACGGTCCCCACCGCGCCGGCGCCCAGGAGCAGGGCTTTCACAAACTCCTCTTTTCATTGTTGGCGCGGCACTCGGTCTGGCCCCGTCGGCCACTTCCGCCTGCGGAACCTCGCCCCCGCCGCTGATGGGGGCTCACAGCTCAAGGAGATCGTCAGCTGTGAGAGTGGACCCTCCGCTTGGTCGGAGGATGCAAACGTACCACCCGGGAAGGGCCGGTACTCAGCCAACGTAGCTCCGGACCCCCACCCCCTGTCCAGCCCCCGGGTCACAC
>DASUVR010000366.1:0-4620 GCA_036378855.1 Gemmatimonadales bacterium
GAAGAGGGGTGACCGACTGCTGGCCGCGTTTCGAACCCTAGTCCTTGTCCTGGCGGTACTGAGCCAGGCCGCCGATCTCTTCGGCCAAAGCCAACCGAGTGATCGCTCGACCGACCGACCCCCTGACCGACTGACCGTTTACCTCATGACCATGGGGCCCGGCAAGCAAGTCTGGGAGCGGTTCGGCCACAACGCCATCTGGATTCACGATCCGGTCCAGGGGACCGATCAGACCTATAACTACGGTCTCTTCGATTTTCACCAGCAGAACTTTCTCCTCCGCTTTGTTCAGGGACGGATGTGGTACTGGATGCGGGGATACCCGGCCGAGTCCTACGTCGAGTCTTACCGGAGGGCCAACCGATCGGTCTGGGTTCAAGAGCTGGAAATACCTCCTGACGCGCGGCGTGAGTTGCAGCGATTCCTGGAGTGGAACGAGCTGCCGGAGAATCGCTTCTACCACTATGACTATTACCGGGACAACTGCTCTACTCGGGTACGCGACGCGCTCGACCGGGCACTCGGCGGTGCAATCCGCGGCGCTACAGCGGAACTGCCAAGCGGGAAGACCTACCGCTTTCATACCCAGCGGCTGACCACCAACGATCCTCCGATATACACCGGCCTTCTGCTCGCGCTGGGGCAGCCGGTTGACCGTCCCATCTCACAATGGGAAGAAATGTTTTTACCCCTGGCGCTGCGGGAGCATGTTCGAAGCGTTCGGGTCACCGGGCCCGATGGACGAAGTGTTCCGCTGGTCCGGTCCGAGCGGACCCTGTTCCAGTCCACCGAGCCCGAGCCTTCCGCAAATCCTCCCTCCTGGACCCGCTGGTATCTGCTTGCCGGACTCGCGATCGGCGGTGCTGCCTTGGCCCTGGCCCGGCGGGCGAGAACGTCCGGGTTGGCGCGGGCCGGATTCCTGGCCGTGACCTGGAGCTGGTTTTTGTTGACTGGGCTGGGTGGGCTGGTACTAGCGGGCCTGTGGGGACTGACCGATCACGCCGCTGCCTATCGCAACGAGAACGTGCTTCAGTTCGACTTGCTGGCCCTGCCGCTGATCTGGTTGGTCACTCGGTTGGCGTTCGGCTCAACTCGGTTTGGCCGGGCCACCCTGGTTTTGTCGCTGGCCGTCGCTGCAATTTCCCTGCTGGGTCTCCTGCTCAAGTCGTTCCCACCGTTCTACCAGGTCAACCAGTCAATCATTGCTCTTGCGCTCCCAGCCCATTCCGGGATTGCGGCGGCGGTGTGGACTCTGGTTCATAATCGAAAGCTCAGTCCTTCGACCGCGGCGTCGACCTCGAGCGTCGGAGCAACCTGAGCGGCGTATTTCCTGGTCTCCTCGACCAGACGGTCCAGGGCGTCATCGTCGTGCTCAGGCTCGTGATGGAACAGGATCAGCCGGCGACAGCGTCCTTCGCGGGCAAGGTCCACCGCCTGCCGCGGGGTGGAATGGCCCCATCCGGCGCGGGCCTGGATGATCTGGTCGAGGTACATAGCATCGTGAACCAGGGTGTCGGCGCCCTGGATGAACTCTACCATCTTGCTCCGCCAGTCAGGCGTGACCTCGTAGTTTCCTCCCGGACCCAGCTCGTTGTCGGTGACATAGGCGAGTTGCCGGCCACCCGAGGTGGGGACCAGCCGGTAGCCGAGTGTGGTGCCGGGATGTCGCAGCCGAAACGCACAGACGTTGAAGCCGTCGATCTCGAATTCACCTTCCTCGATCTCTACCACCATCAAGGATGCCGCCAGGGCGTTCAGGGGTACCGGAAAGACCATCGGATCCATCTGGCGGCCCAGGATCTCCTTGAGTGGCACGCCCTCCTGCGGGGCTCCGTAGATGACAACCGAGGTTTCCCTGGAACTGAAGGGCTTGAAGAACGGCAGTCCCTGAATGTGGTCCCAGTGGGTATGGGACAGCAGGATATCAGCGGAGAGAATGCCGTTCCTCTGCTTCATCAGCATGTGGCCGAGCGGACGCAGTCCACTGCCGGCATCGAGAATGACCAGCCGATTGTCGGGTCCGGTAATGCTGATGCAGGCAGTATTCCCGCCATAGCGTGCGGTCTCGGGCCCGGGAGTCGGGATCGAGCCGCGGGTACCCCAGAACGTCACCTCATGTGTCATCGCGACTCCAGCAGCCGGTGCGGGGCTATGTCGCAACCTCTCGGCGACTGCGGGAGCTCAGCCGTGGCAACAATCACGGCCTATTGGTGACGATGCTCACGCCCTTCGGGCGGCCAGCATCAGGGAGCGTCGGTCTTTGAGGGTGATGTCTTTACGGGTGACCTGGATGATGCCGCGCTCGACCAGATTGCGCATGGTGCGGGAAACCGTCTCCCGGCTGGATCCGATCATCTGGGCGATGGTGTGGTGGGTCAGCTTGCGGGTGATCCGGTCGCCTCCTTCGTCCTCCGCCATCCTAAGCAGAAGATGGGCAACCCGGCCGTTGACGTCGAGCAGAACCAGACTTCCGATCTTTTCGTCGGCTCGACGAAGTCGACGCGAGATCTCCTTCAACAGCGAGATCGCCACTTCGGGCGAGTTCCGGAGGCGCGCGTGGAAGTCCTCTCGCCGGAGCACCAGCAGGCTGGAATCGTCCATCGCAATCACGTGCGCGGAGCGGGGCTCTTCGTCGATCACGGCCATCTCGCCGAAGAAACTTCCCTCTCCAAGCACGGAGAGGATGACCTCGCGGCCATCCTCTGCGATGAGCACTACCTTGACCTGTCCCGCCGCCACGAGAAAGAGGGCATCTCCCGGGTCATCTTCGAAGACGATGACGCTGCCCTTGGGATAGCTGCGTTCCCGGGTGAGATCGGCGAACGCCGCCAGGTCGGATTCGCTCAGTCCGGAGAAGAGAGGGACCTTACGGAGGACCTCCATCGGGGACAGTGGCACTCGTGCCTCGCAGGACGTGGAAGTGGTTGGGTAGAGCATACTTGGGGCCGGTGGTGGTGTCAATTGAAAAGCGGGGCCCTTCACACCTCGCATCGTCTCCCCATCCCGGCTAGATTAACCGCCTTAGCAATCACCATGGAGCAGCAATGAAGGCCGATATACATCCCAATTACCGCAAGCTGATGGTTCAGTGCGCCTGCGGGAATCAGTTCGAAACGCGCTCGACCGCCACCTCGATCCACGTCGAAGTGTGTGCTCAGTGCCATCCCTTCTTCACCGGCAAGCAACGCCTGGTGGACACCGCTGGCCGGGTAGACCGGTTCCGCCGGAAGTATCAGACCGAGCCGGCCGCAACGCCCAAGGCGTAACCCATGGAGGCCCGGCTCCGCCAGGCGCTGACGCGGGCGGATGAAGTCGGCCGGGCCTTGTCAGACCCCGCCACAGCAAGAGATCCCAGCAAGCTCCGCTCGCTCGGTCGAGAACACACCCGCCTGGCTCCCGTCGTCAAGTTGGCAGAACGTCTGGCCCGCCTCGAGCGGGACTTGGACCAGGCGCGGGAGCTGGCCTCCGAATCCGATCCCGAGCTGGTAGCGCTCGCCAAAGCCGACCTGGCTCGACTTCCCGACGAAATCTCCGCCCTGACCGAGGAGCTGCACGAGCTGCTGCTCCCCCGCGATCCGCACGATGACCGCGACGCCATCATGGAGATCCGGGCGGGCACCGGCGGTGATGAAGCCGCCTTGTTTGCTGCCGATCTCTACCGCATGTACCAGCGCTTCAGCGAGCGCCATGGTCTCAAGTGGGAACCGATATCGGTGAGTGACGGGCTGCTGGGAGGCATCAAAGAGGCAATCGTCGCCGTGCGTGGCGATGAGGCTTACGGGCTTCTGCGCCGGGAATCCGGGGTGCACCGAGTGCAGCGAGTACCTGCCACCGAGACGCAGGGACGAATTCACACCTCCGCCGCCACCGTGGCGGTGCTCCCCGAGGCCGAAGAAGTCGACATCAAGATCGAGCCTCAGGATTTGAAGATTGATGTGTTCCGGTCTTCCGGCCCCGGAGGCCAGAGCGTGAACACCACTGACAGTGCGGTGCGGATCACCCATCTGCCTACCGGCGTGGTGGTCAGCCAGCAAGATCAGAAGTCACAGCTTCAGAACAAAATCAAGGCCATGGAGGTGCTTCGCGCCCGGCTGCTCGACCGTATGCTGGCCGAGCAGGAGGCTGCGCGCTCCCGCGATCGCCGGGCAATGGTCGGCACCGGCGATCGATCGGCCAAAATCCGAACCTATAATTTCCCTCAGAGCCGGATCACCGACCATCGGATCAATCTCTCGGTGCACAATCTGCCCGAAGTCCTGAACGGCGATCTGGATGACGTGATCACCGCTCTCCGTATGGCGAGTCGCCAGGAGCTGGTGGATGCCTGAGGTGGCCCTCTCGTCGGCGATGCTGGTGGCGGAAGGGGCGGACTCGCTCCGGAGTGCCGGCGTTGCCGATGCCCGGCGGCAGGCCCTTCGAATCTGGGCCGAGCTGCAGGGCATAACCCTGGGTGAGTCGCTCCTCGCCGGCAGTGCGGCCGTGGATTCCCATCAAGCGTCACTCTACCGGCGTGCCATAGTCCGCCGTGCAGCGGGCGAGCCGCTGCCCCATGTCACTGGCAAGGTGGGGTTCCGCCATCTGACCCTGCAGAGCGATGACCGAGCGCTGATACCGCGGCCA
>DASUVR010000367.1:0-17665 GCA_036378855.1 Gemmatimonadales bacterium
TGTACGTGCAGGTCGACCGTCCCGGAGACCGCAGGAGAGCTCAGCGCCGATACCCCATTTCGGGTGCGGTCCAGGAGGGCTGCGAGTAACGAAGCAGCTCCTTCAGCTCCTGATCGCTCAGCTGTCCCAGCGACGTCTCCCGGCTCTTGGCGCCGAGCGGGGAATAGCGAACCACCCTCCGCTCCTGCTGCGCACCGGTGCCGCGGGTAAAGATCAGGCCAAACTCATCCTTGACGTACTGGGTGACCCGGCCGCTGACCGAGACTTCCCACTGCTGGCCTTCCACCTCGATGACCCGCCGCGGCATCAAGCCCCGCTCTCGGGAAACTCCTGCAGACTCTGTTTCACATCGGCCATAAAGCGATCGGCGTCCGCCCCGTCCACGATCCGATGATCGAAGGCCAGCGAGAGCAGCCCCTTGGTGCGGACCGCGATCATGTCCGCCCCGTCTACGGTGATCACGGCCGGTTGCTTCTCGATGCTGCCGACGCACAGAATGGCCGCCTGGGGCTGGTTGATGATGGGCGTGCCGATGGCAGATCCAAATACTCCGGGATTGGTAATGGTGAATGTCCCCTTCTGCACTTCATCGGGGCTCAGCTTCTTGGTCCGGGCCCGCTCTCCCAGATCGTTGATCGCGCGGGCGACGCCAAGCAGGGACAGCTCATCGGCCCGCTTGATCACCGGCACAATCAAACCCCAGTCCAGGGCCACCGCGATCCCGATGTTGATGTCGCGCCGGAACAGGGTGCTCTCACCGGACACCGCCGAGTTCAGCACCGGATGTTTCCGGAGGTTGTCGGCCACCACCTTGGTGATGAACGCGAGGTAGGTCAGGTTCACGCCCCGTTCCGCGTACTCCTGCTTTCGCCGGGCGCGAATCTGGACGATGCGGGTGTAGTCGATCTCGAAGATGGTGTTGACGTGGGGTGAGACCCGCCGCGACATGACCATGTGATCCGCGGTGAGCTTCCGGATCCGCGACCACGGCTCGACCCGGTCGCCTTCCCAGGGATCGACGGTTGGTGCCGGGGCCGCCGGGCCGCGCGACGCCGCAACCGTCTCTACGGGAGCTGGAGCCGGTCTCGCCGGTGCTGCCCCGCTGCCGGGCTGCCCCGTTGCTCCGCCGATGTAGCTCAGCATGTCGTTCTTGGTCACCCGCCCTGCGAGTCCGGTACCGGGTACCGCGCTGATGTCCACGTTGTGCTCCGCGGCCATGCGGCGAACCACCGGAGTCGATTTCCGCCGTAACCGGTCTTCGGCGGTCTCCGCCGCCCCATTGCCGCCGGTGGCATCGGCCACTGTCCGGCCCTCCGAGCTGGCAGCGGCGGGAACTCCCCTTGGCGGCGGCGCCGATGGCTGAGTGCCACCGTAGCCGCTCTTGGGAGGAGCGGAGGGCGCAGGAGCAACCGGAGCGGGAGGAGCCCCGGAGGGAGTCGCAGGCTTGGACGGTGCCGGCGCGTTGGGCGCGGGCGCTGCCGACGGGCGGGGGCTCTCGGGTGCGGCCGGTTTTGCCGTTGCTCCGGCAGAGGCATCGGTTTCGATCCGGGCCACCACGGTCTGGACCGAGACCGTCTGACCCTCCTGCACCAGAATCTCCGCCAGCACCCCGGCGTTGGGAGCAGGGATCTCGGCATCGACCTTGTCGGTCGAGATCTCGAAGATCGGCTCGTCCCGCTGGACCGTGTCTCCCACCTTCTTGATCCAGCGGGACAGCGTCCCTTCGGCTATCGACTCGCCCATCTGGGGCATGATTACGTCTATCTTGGCCATGCGAATCCTCGTGGAACTGTCTAGAGTCTAAAGTCTAGGGTCTAGAGTCTGGATTTGCGACCACCCTGGACCCTCGACCCTCGACCCTCGACTAGTATTTCGCCAACCACCTGGCCGCGCGCACGATATCCGCCGTTTGCGGCAACACGAAGTCCTCCAGCTGTGGAGCATACGGAAGAGGAACGTCGTGCGCGGCCACTCGCTTGATCGGCGCATCCAGCCACTCGAATGCGAGGTCGTTGATCCGGGCGGTAATCTCGCCGGCCACTCCACCGGTGACGGTGTCTTCGTGCACGATCAGCACCCGGCTGGTCTTCCTCACCGTTGCCGCGATGGCCTCATCGTCCATGGGCGACAACGACCGAAGATCCAGCACCTCGGCCGAGAGCCCGTCTTCCCGCTCCAGTTGCTCCGCCGCCTCCAGCGCCTTCCACACGGTGGCCGCATAGGTAATGATGGACAAATCGCGTCCTTCTCGCGCCAGCCGAGCCTTGCCGATGGGGACCACGTAATCCCCGCTGGGCAACTCTTCCTTGATCCGGCGATACAGATACTTGTGTTCGAAGAAGAGAACGCAGTCGTCGTCCCGGATGGCGGCCTTCAACAGCCCCTTGGCATCGCTGGCGGTTGCCGGATAGACGATCTTGAGGCCGGGAGTATGAAGAAACGCCGCCTCGGGATTCTGCGAATGAAACGGCCCTCCCCGAACGTACCCGCCGCTCGGCCCTCGAACCACCATGGGACAGGGGAGAAACGCACGGTAGCGGGCGGTCGCGACATAGTTGGTCAGCATGTCGTACGCGCAGGAGATGAAGTCGATGAACTGCATCTCGCACACCGGACGCATGCCCATGTGCGCCGCTCCCGCAGCGGCACCAACGATCGCCGCTTCAGACAGCGGCGTGTCGATCACTCGCCGCTCCCCGAAGCGAGCCTGAAGGCCTTCGGTAACCTTGAACGCGCCGCCGTAGGCTCCGATGTCTTCGCCCAGGCAGAGCACCTCCGGGTCTCGCTCCATCTCCTCGAACAACCCCTGCCGGATAGCCTCGAGATAGGTGGTCTCAGCCATCGTGGGTTCCCCAGCTCGCAGGCCGCTCGTGCCGGTCGACCGCCGACCGGATGCCTTCCCGGAACCAGAGCACGGGCGCAGCGGCCGGATCGGCGTAGACCCCCCGGAGCCCGTCGAGCGGCTCAGGCGCGGGTGAAGCCTCGGCCTCGTCAGTGGCTCGATCGATCTCCAGCTTGACTCGAGCGTCGATCGCCTCCAGATCGGCCGTCGAAAATCCATAACGCGTGCTGAGCTCGCGGATGTAGCGGTCGACCGGATCGTTCTCCCGGGCCCAGCGATCGATCTCGCCGGTTGGCACGTAGGACTGGTTGTCGTGCTCCGCGTGGCCCTTTCGCCGATAGGTGACCAGCTCGATCAAGGTGACGCCCTCCCCCGCCCGCGCCCGGTCCACCGCCTCCTTGGTGACCTGGTACGTGGCCACCACGTCGTTCCCGTCTGCCCGCACGCCCGGAATACCGTAGCCAATCGCCTTGTCCTTGAAGCTGGTGCAGGCGGTCTGCTTGCTGGTGGGAGTCGAGTAGGCGTACCCGTTGTTCTCCACGATCACCACCAGGGGGCAACGCTGGACCGCGGCGAAGTTGATCCCCTCATGGAATGCCCCGGTGGAGGTTGCCCCGTCGCCCACGTATACCAACCCCACCCGTGGCTCGTTCCGGAGCTTGAAGGAGAGGGTGACCCCGGCCATGACCGGCACCATGTCGCCCAGATGAGAGATCTGGCCGATGAACCCCCGCACCGTGTCGCCGAAATGAATGTTCAGCTCCCGGCCCCGGGTGGGTGAGTCGCCCTTGGCCATGTATTGCCGCAGGATTTCCAGCGGAGTGGCGCCCTGCACCAGCATGGAGCCGAGATTGCGGATCAGAGGAGAGAGGACGTCGCCTTGGGAGCGGTCCAGCGCGTAGGCAGACCCCACCGCGTCGGCCTCCTGGCCGAGTGAGCGGAAGAGTCCACCCACCACCTTGGTCTGCCGGTACAGGTTGACCAGCCGCTCTTCCAACGAGCGGGTGAGCCGCATGTAGTAGTACAGCTCGAGCAACTGGTCGCGCGTCAGCCCGGGAGCGGCGCGTGACGCGGCAATGGCGCCGCTAGCGGCCATGCATGAGGCCTACGCCTTGACCGTTACCGGACGGCGAGCTCCGGCGGCATGGGGCTCGGTCTCGATCCGCATCCCGTAGAACGACCGGTAGACGAACAGCAGAGACGCCATGAAGAACAACACCGCCAATACCCGACTCAGGGTGCCGGACCCGCCGGTGCTCAAATAGACACCCAGCTCGACCGCCAGCAGGCCAAACAAGGTGGTGAACTTGATCACCGGATTCATCGCCACGGAGGAGGTGTCCTTGAACGGGTCACCGACGGTGTCCCCCACGATCGAGGCATCGTGAAGTGGCGTCCCTTTCATCTTGAGCTCGGTCTCCACGATCTTCTTCGCGTTGTCCCAGGCCCCGCCGGCATTGGCCATGAAAATCGCCTGGAACAGCCCAAACATCGCGATCGAAATCAGGTACCCGATGAAGAAGAAGGGCTCGATGAAGGCAAAGGCCAGCGTGGAGAAGAACACGCCGAGGAAGATGTTGAACATCCCTCGCTGGGCATACTGGGTGCAGATCTCCACGACTCTCCGGCTGTCTTCCACCGATGCCTTGGTGACGCCTTCGAGCCGGATATTGGCCTTGATGAACTCCACGGCGCGATAAGCGCCCGTGGTTACCGCCTGGGTCGAAGCGCCGGTGAACCAGTAGATCACGGCACCTCCGGTGATCAGGCCGAGCAGGAATGGCGGATGCAGGATCGACAGATTTTGCATTCCCCCGGTCAGGCCGTGGGTCAACGCCATGATGATGGAGAAGATCATGGTCGTAGCCCCGACCACCGCGGTGCCGATCAGCACCGGCTTGGCGGTGGCTTTGAAGGTATTCCCCGCTCCGTCGTTCTCCTCCAGCAGTTCCTTCGCCTCGTCGAAGTTCAAATCGAAGCCATGATCGCGCTTGATCTCCTGCCTGACGCCGGGAACCTGCTCGATCAGCGAGAGCTCGTAGATCGACTGGGCGTTGTCCGTCACCGGCCCGTAGCTGTCCACTGCAATGGTTACCGGACCCATGCCCAGGAAGCCGAACGCCACCAGGCCGAAGGCGAAGATGGCCGGCGCCTTCATCAGGTCGCCCAGGCCCAGGGTGCTCACCCCGTACGCGATCGCCATCAGGCCCATGATCGTGATTCCGATCCAGTAGGCCGAGAAGTTGCCGGCCACGAATCCGGAAAGAATGTTGAGCGACGCGCCACCTTCACGAGAGGAGGTTACCACCTCCCGTACGTGACGGGACTCGGTCGAGGTAAAGACCTTCACCAGCTCGGGAATGATGGCGCCGGCCAGCGTGCCGCAGGTGATCACCGTGGAGAGCTGCCACCAGAGATCGGCGTTGCCGCCCAGGTTCGGAACGAACACGTAGGAGAGCACGTAGGTCAGCGCGACCGATACGATCGAGGTGAGCCAGACCAGCTGGGTGAGCGGCGACTCGAAGTTGAACCTGGTGCCCCCGGAGTACCGGGAGCGAGAGATGCTGTTGCTCACCAGGTACGACAGCCCCGATGCGATGATCATCATGATGCGCATGAGGAAGATCCACACCAGCAGCTGGGCCTGGATCGAGGTGTCGGCCACGGCGAGCACGATAAACGCAATGAGCGCCACCCCGGTGACACCGTAGGTCTCGAAGCCATCGGCCGTGGGGCCGACCGAGTCACCGGCGTTGTCTCCGGTGCAGTCCGCAATAACGCCCGGGTTCCGGGCATCATCTTCCTTGATCTTGAAGACCACCTTCATCAGGTCGGACCCGATGTCGGCGATCTTGGTGAAGATGCCGCCCGCGATTCTCAGCGCCGCAGCGCCCAGCGACTCCCCGATGGCAAAGCCGAGGAGACAGGCGCCAGCCACATCCGAGGGGATGAAGAGCAGGATGGCCAGCATGAACAGCAGCTCGACCGAGATGAGCATCATCCCCACGCTCATGCCGGAGCGAAGCGGGATCTCGGAGACCGGCCATGCCTTGCCCCGGAGCGCCGCAAACGCGGTCCGCGAGTTGGCCAGAGTGTTGATCCGGATTCCGAACCAGGCCACCCCGTAGCTCCCCCCCATGCCGATGATGCTGAAGAGGAGAATGACCAGGATCTTGGGCAGCTCCAGTCCGGTCAGCAGGAAGTAAATGACGATGACCGCGCCGATGAACCCGAACAGCACCAGGAGCAGCTTGCCCTGCTGAACCATGTAGGCCTTACAGGTCTCGTAGATCAGTTCCGAGATCTCGGCCATGGAACGGTGGACCGGCAGATTCTTGACATGGGAATAGCTCATCAGCCCGAACAGCAGCCCCAGCACGCAGACCACGAGGCCGCTGAGCAGGATCTGGTGCCCGGTGAACCCGAGAAAGTCGCCCTGGTTGAGGTCAGGCAACCTGAGGTTCACTTCCCCGCCCGGCCGGTGCTCAGCGGTGCCCTGGACCTCCTGGGCGAGCAGTCCAGGCAGGGTAGCCGGGAGCAGCGTCATCCCGGCGAGCAGGACGAGCATAAGCCGAGCGGCGCAACGTGAAACCGTACGGGGGACGAGCATCGTGGCAATTCTCCTAGGCATCACTGGGAAATTGAGTAGTCGTATTGGGGAAATCAGTAGGCCCCGATGGGACGGTGACCCGGTTCGGCTCGGGTGTGCACCAGGGTGAGGAACCGCTTGGCCAGCTTGTCGGCCTCGCTTTCGCCGACCTGGTCGGTGTCCACCGTGACCAGGGTGTAGTGACCGCCCTCCGCCTGGACCGACACGCCGATCCGGCCAATCGAGCCGGCAAACTGGCGGCGGCGCGGACCCTCTTCCACCGGGGCGAGCGTAGCGCCGAAGAACTGGGCGGCTCCCGCCAGCACGTCATCGGGAGAAAGGTGAGTGCGGTGGAAATACTTCATATCAATCCTCAAGGTAGTACTCAATTCCCAGGTGGGTGATCTGCTTCTCACCCATCAGGTACCGAAGCGTGTTCTTGAGCTTGAGTTGCTGAATGAAGAGGTCGTGCTCCGGATACAGTCCGGGTGCCACCTGCGGGCTCTTGAAGTAAAAGGAGAGCCACTCCTGGATCCCGGTAAGGCCGGCCCGTTGCGAAAGATCGAAGAAGAGGGCCAGATCGAGCACCAGAGGCGCGGCCAGGATGGAGTCGCGGCAGAGAAAGTCGACCTTGATCTGCATCGGGTAGCCCAGCCACCCGAAGATGTCGATGTTGTCCCAGCCCTCTTTGTTGTCGCCCCGCGGCGGGTAGTAGTTGATCCGCACCTTGTGATACATGTTGCCATACAGCTCGGGATAGATCTGCGGCTGAAGGATGTACTCCAGCACCCCGAGCTTTGACTCTTCCTTGGTCTTGAAGCTCTCCGGATCGTCCAGCACTTCGCCATCCCGGTTGCCCAGGATGTTGGTGGAATACCATCCGGCCACGCCCAGCATCCTGGCCTTGAACATGGGCGAGAGCACGGTCTTGATCATGGTCTGCCCGGTCTTGAAGTCCTTGCCGCCAATGGGCACACCTTTGCTCTTGGCCAGCTGCTCCATCGCGGGAAAATCGCAGGTAAGGTTGGGAGCCCCGTTGGCAAAGGGCACCCGTTCCAGCATGGCGGCGTAGGCGTACAGCATGGACGGGGCGATCGTCGGGTCGTTCGCATCGACCGCCTTCTCGAAGGCTTCCAGCGTCCAATGCGCCGGGCCCGGACTGATGAAGATCTCGGTGGAGGCGCACCAGATCATGACCAGGCGGCTGCATTTGTTTTTGGTCTTGAAGTCCCGGATGTCCTTGCGCAGCGCTTCGGCCAGGTCCCGCTTGCTGCTGCCCGGCTTCACGTTCTTGCCTTCGAGGCGTTTGACGTACGCCTGATCGAAGACCGCGGGCATCGGCTTGATGTTCTTGAGGAACCCGGCGATAGGCTCGATGTGCTCATGCCGGTCCAGGACGCCGGCATGGATGGCGGCGGTATAGGCGTCGTCCGGCACCGGGTCCCAGGCTCCGAACACCAGGTCGTCCAGTGCCGCCAGCGGCACGAAGTCCCGGATCAGCGGAGCGCGCTTATCGGTCCGCTTGCCCAGGCGGATGGTGCCCATTTGGGTGACCGACCCGATTGGCAGGGCCGTTCCCCGACGGATGTTCTCCACTCCCGCCATGAACGTCGTTGCCACTGCGCCCAGTCCTACGCACAACACACCGAGCTTGCCATCTGCCGGCGCGATTTGCCGGACCGTCGCTTCAGCCACTGCTATGTCCTTTTGCCAGGGGGTCCAGCGCCGGCCGCTTGATCTTCCTCACCTCGTCCACCCGCTGGACCGTCTCAGCGTGCAGCCGCTCTTCCGCCAGCAAAGCCTCATCCACCCGCCCCGCATGCTGATAGACATACACGAACCGCTGCACCACCGTGATGAGCGAAGCGAGCGCCAGCAGGGCTACGATCGATTCCAGCAGCAAGGCATGCGGGCCCGCACCGGCCAACAGGGAGGCGAAACCGACCAGGAGGATCCGCTCCGCCCGCTGCGCGATCCCCACCTTGCAGTCCAGCCCCAGCCCTTCGGCGCGTGCTCTGGCATAGGAGACCAGCAGCGACCCCAGAATGGCGATCATGCAGAGGATGACTGCGAGATTCCGGTAGGCCACGTCCGGAGCGGTGAGGAGGAACGCTCCGATTCCAATGAAGGTTGCGCCATCACCCACCCGGTCCAGGGTGGAATCGTAGAACGCGCCGAACCGGGTCACCATGGCCCCACTCCGCGCTACCTGGCCATCCAGGGTGTCGGCCACTCCGCTCAAAAGGAGCAGAGTACCGCCCCAACGGATGTGGCCAGTGGCGTACGCCACCGCCGAGACGAGCACCAGACCGGTTCCCACGGTGGTGATGGTGTTGGGCCGCACCCCGGAGCGTATGAGCCGCTGCACCAGCGGGTTCACTGTGGCGTAAAACGGCTTCTCCAGAGCACGTAGCAGCTTCACCGTCGGCTCGATCCTCGCAGGAACGGGTGATCAAAATGCCGCGAAAGGATAACTGGCAGAACCGCTTAGGGCAATTAGCCCCTGCTCAATGATACAGGAGAGCCGCTACCCGCCGTTTCCGGAACTGCTCCAGTCCGGAACTCCAACTTGCCACGATTTCTCTTGGCGACACTCCCCGCTCGATTTGCTCTCGAAGGGTCGGCCCCCCGGCCAGACGATCGAAGTGTGCCGGTATCCATCTGAATTGCTCCCGGTGAGCCGTTCTGATGACACTCAACAGATGGACTGCGGTGGCGGTGGGATCGTACGAGGCGCGATCGGTTACCTCCAGCCGGATCCCGGCCAGGGCGGTGTCGGCATACTTGGCGTCTCCAGGCGTTCGCGGCGTAAAGCGAACCCCATGAAATCGGACCCCTGGAAGAGCGGCTGTCCGAATTGCCCTCAGGACGCTGGTCGTGTCCAGCCAGGGAGCCCCGACCTGCTCGAATGGAGCATCCGATCCCCGTCCGACCGACAGGTTGGTGCCCTCGAAGAGGCAGGTGCCCGGGTAGTGAAACAGACTTTCCAGTGAGCGAAGATTGGGACTGGGTGGAATGAAGGGCAGGCCGGTCTGGTCCAGCGCCTGATCGCGCCGCCAGCCGGCAACTGGAATTATCCGCAGGTCAACCCGGATCTGCCGATCTTCTGCGGCAAGGCGGGCCAGCTCGCCCAGGCTCATGCCATGCCGCATCGGCACGGCGAGGCTGCCCACCGTGGAAGTGAAGGCGGGGTCGAGCACGTTCCCCTGCACCAGGCCGCCGATCGGATTGGGCCGGTCGAGGATCAGCACCGGCAACTGCCGGCGGGCCGCTGCCTGCATCACTTCGATTGTCGTGGCCAGGTAGGTGTAGTAGCGGGCGCCGGCATCCTGCAAATCCACCAGCATCAGATCGATACCCTGAAGCATTTCATCGCTGGGGGCAGAACTCCGGCCATAAAGACTGTAGATTGGAAGCCCAGTGGCCGAATCTTTCGAAGACGCAACCAGAGCGCCCGGATCGGCCGCCCCCTGAAATCCGTGCTCGGGGCTGAACAGCGCCACCAGCCGGATCCCGGCATCACGCAGCCGCGTCACGTCGCTGATTCCCTGTGCATCCACGCCGGTCTGGTTGGTTACCAGACCGACCCGTCGGTTGCGGACCAGTCGCACGCTGTCGCTCAGCAGGACCTCGATGCCCGGCCGCGTGCGATCGTGGACCGCGCCCGTGCCCGCTGCGGCCGCGCAGCCGATACACCACCCCCCGATTCCGATTAGGGCCAGAGCTCTGTGCAATCCAAGTACCTCGTAGTGGCGTTGCTCGTGGTAGGGGCCTGCGGCAGACGCGGCACCGCGCCGTCACCCCAACCGGCACAATTTCCGGGGCAACCGGCGCCGCCGGAGGTGAACATCGATGCGCTGCTCGAGTCACTCTCGCTCCGAGACCGGATCGCGCAGCTGGTCATTCCCTGGATCCCCGGATCTTACGCCGCATTCGATGACGAAGCCTTTGCCCGCATGCAGGCCTGGGTGGACTCTCTGCATGTCGGCGGCTTGCTGGTGTCCGTGGGATCACCCCTCGACGTCGCCGCCAAGCTCAATCGCCTGCAGGAGCGCTCCGCCCTGCCCCTCCTGGTCGGGTCCGACCTCGAAGCGGGAACCGCCATTCGGCTCAACGGCGGAACACCCTTTCCGCCCAATATGGGTGTCGGCGCCACGGCCCGGGACTCCGACGCCTACGAGCTGGGACGAATCACGGCGCTGGAGGGGCGCGCGGTCGGCATTCACCTGGCCTTTGCGCCGGTAGCCGATGTCAACAACAATCCGGCCAACCCCATTATCAATGTTCGCTCCTTCGGCGAAGACCCCGTGGCTGTGGGCCGGATGGTGTCCGCCGAAGTTCGGGGCCTCCAGGATAACGGGATGCTGTCCACCGCCAAACATTTCCCGGGGCACGGCGATACCGGTACCGATTCTCACCTGGTTCTTCCCGTGTTGTTCAGTAACTGGGCTCGTTTGGATTCGGTCGAGCTGGTTCCCTTCCGCAGTGCCATAGCCGCCGGCGTCACCGCGATCATGTCGGCTCACATCGCCCTGCCCAGCATGGACGGTGGGCTCATGCGGCCCGGCACCGTAGCTCCCAACATACTCACCGGCATCCTGCGTGACTCGCTCGGCTTCAAGGGGCTGGTGATCACCGACGCTCTGAACATGGGCGGCATCGGCAATGTGTATGGGGCCGAGGCCGGGGTGCGGGCTTTTCAGGCCGGGGCCGATCTGCTGCTTCAACCCGCCGATCCGGCCCAGGCGATCAATGCGATGGCGGCAGCAATAGACCGGCGGGAGATAACCGTCGAGCGATTGAACCGCTCGGTCCGTCGGGTGCTCGAGCTCAAGCGACAGCTGGGCCTGTTCACCCGGCGAACGGTCCCGCTCGACAGCATTCCCTCGGTGGTCGGCAAGGCCGAATTCCGGGAGGAGGCGCGCGCCATGGCGTCGCGTTCCGTGGTGATGGTGAAGGATGTGAATGGCCTGGTGTACAACCTCCGGCGCACCCGACCGCCCCTCGCCATGGTCACCTACGGCGAGGAGGACAACCGATCGCTGGGCACCGCGCTCGCGTCCGAGCTCAAGGCTCGGGGATTTTCGGTGACCACGTTCAAGCTGTGGCCCGCCAGCGGTCCGGCCAGCTACGATTCCGCTGCCAGCGCGATAACCCAGGGCTCCGTGGCCGTCTTCGCCATCTCCGACCGTCCCACCGATCGGCGGGGCGGCCTGGGCCTGCCCGACTCGGTCACTTCTCTCATCTTCGCCACCGCCCGGGCTCGGCCCACCATCCTGGTGTCGCTGGGCAATCCCTATCTCATCAGCGATCTGCCCGAGGTGGGCTCCTATCTGATCGGCTGGCGCTCGAACTCCGTGACCGAACAAGCGGTCGGCCGCGCCATCGCAGGGGTTACCCCCATCACCGGCAGACTGCCTATCTCCATTCCGCCGGCCTACCCCCGGGGGTGGGGTCTCCAGCGGCACCTCCCGTGAATGGAGCGCGGATCGCTGTTGTCCTGCTGCTTACCGCCTGTGCTTCGAGTCACCCCAACGATTCGGCCCGTCCGGTGCCGCGGCTGAAAATCGATTGGCAGCCGGTCACCCATTACCTGGACTCGGCGGTGGCCCGAGGTGCCGCGCCTGGCGCGGTACTCGGCGTGACCCATGACGGCGAAAGATTCGTCTACGGCACCGGGCGCATGGGAGACCTCGATGCCGGCCGCCCCGGAGCCGCCACCCTCTTTGACCTCGCTTCGTTGACCAAGGTAGTGGGACTCACGACCGGGCTGATGCTCGCCGTGAGTGAAGGGAAGATCGATCTCGACGCTCCGGTTCAGCGCTACCTTCCCGCGTTCGCCGGAACGGAGAAGGGAAAGATCACCGTTCGCCTGCTTCTGGCTCATGCCGGAGGGCTCCCCGCCTGGAGGCCCCTGTTCCGGGAAGTGTCCACCCGGCAGGATGCCTTCGCGCTGGCAGACACCACTCCGCTGGAATATCCGCCCGGGTCTCGGGACATCTACTCCGATCTGGGCGCGATCGTTCTCACTCAGGTCCTGGAGACCGTCTACCATCAGCGGATCGACTCGCTGCTGGAGCAGCGGATCTTCGGCCCTCTCGGTCTCACCTCCTTGCGGTACCTGCCGCCGTCCGACTGGCTCTCTCGCATTGCCCCGACGGAGATGGACCCCTGGCGCGGCCGGGTGCTTCGGGGCGAGGTGCACGACGAGAACGCCGCGGTAATGGACGGCGTCTCCGGCCACGCCGGGCTGTTCGGCTCGGTGGAGGATCTGCTCTCGTTTGCGGAGTGGATGCTTGATGTGGGGAATGGCGGTACGACGGCACGGCGGTACGGCGGTAGCGGATCAGAGGCCGCCCTCCCATCAACTACCGATGTTCCGCCGTTCCGCCGTTCCGTCTTACACGAATTCACCACCCGCCAGACCCTCGTCCCCGGCTCCACCCGCGCGCTGGGATGGGATACACCGGACTCGGGCAGCAGCTCCGGCAGCCTGCTCTCGCCCCACAGCATCGGACACACCGGCTTTACCGGAACCTCCATCTGGATCGATTTCGACCGCAGAGTGGCGATTGTGCTGCTCAGCAACCGGGTCCACCCCACCCGGAACAACCCGCGCTGGAATCCGGTGCGCGCCCAGATCGCGGATCTCGTCATGACCACCCTCTTCGAGGACGTGCGATGACACTTCACATCTCCGACTGGCTCATCATCGCGTTGTATTTCGTGATCTCGGCGGCCATCGGTCTGGCCTATACCCGGAAGGCAAGCCGGTCCCTGGCCGACTACTTCGTGACTGGCCGGTCGCTGCCCTGGTGGCTGGCGGGGACCTCGATGGTGGCCACCACCTTTGCCGCGGACACGCCGCTCGCCGTGGCAGGCTTCGTGGCCAAGTACGGCGTGGCCGGGAACTGGCTTTGGTGGAACGGCGCCTTCGCGGTGGTCATGACGGTCTTCTTCTTTGCCCGGCTCTGGCGGCGCGCAGGAGTGCTGACCGACGTCGAGTTCGCCGAGCTCCGGTATGGCGGTCGGCCGGCGGCCGCCTTGCGGGGCTTTCGTGCCCTCTACCTCGCGCTTCCCATCAATCTCATCATCATGGGCTGGGTCACCCGGGCCATGGTCACCATCCTCCAGGTCACCCTGAACGTGAACCCGTGGCGCGCCGCCATTCTACTCTTCGGCGTCACCGCCTTGTACAGCGTGTTCTCCGGACTGTGGGGGGTGATCGTCACCGATGCTTTCCAGTTCGTGGTGGCGATGGGTGGAACCATTCTGCTCGCGGTCTTTGCGGTGAATTCGATCGGCGGTCTCGATGTGCTGGTCCAGAAGTCCGCGGCCCACTTCGGATCCGCCGACGCCGCCTTCGGCGTTCTGCCGCCGCTGGACCAGGCATGGCTGCCTCTCAGTACCCTGCTGATTTTTCTGGCTGTGCAGTGGTGGGCCGCCTGGTATCCGGGGCAGGAGCCGGGTGGCGGTGGCTATGTGGTGCAGCGCATCCTCTCCGCGAAGGACGAGCGCCATGGGCTGCTGGCAACGCTGTGGTTCACCATCGCCCACTTTGCCCTGCGGCCCTGGCCCTGGATCCTCGTGGGTTTCGTGGGACTCATTCGGTATCCCGGTCTGGTCAATCCCGAGGAGGGCTACGTCCGGGTCATGGTGGATGTGCTGCCCTCTCCCTTCAAGGGGCTGCTCCTCGCGGCGTTTGCTGCAGCCTACATGAGCACCATCAGCACCCACCTCAACTGGGGCGCCTCCTATCTGGTCAACGACGTGTACCTGCGATTCATCAAGCCGCAGGCAAGCCCGCGGGCACAGGTCATCGCCTCGCGGGTCGCAACCACCGTGCTGATGGTCTGCTCCCTCATCGTGATGAGCTTCCTCAGTAGCGTGGAGCAGGGCTGGAAGATTCTGATCGGGCTTGGTGCCGGCACCGGCCTGGTATTCATCCTGCGCTGGTACTGGTGGCGGGTCAACGCGTGGTCCGAGATCAGCGCGATGATCGCCTCTTTTGTGACCTCCCTCATCCTGGCGCGCAACGGCTACAACCTGGATGATCTCTCCAAACCGGCCTACGCCATCACCATGCTCATTACGGTCGGGGTGACCACAGTGGTCTGGCTGGGGGTAACCTTCGCCACCCAGCCGGAGAGCGACGCAACGCTCGAGAGGTTCTATCGCCGGGTCCGTCCTGGTGGCCCCGGCTGGCGAAGAGTGGCGACTCGGCTGGGATATGCCGGCGACACCATACCCGGTGGGGCGCTCTCCTGGGTGAACTGGGTAGCCGGTCTGGCCACCGTGTACTGTGCGCTGGTGAGTCTGGGGTCCTTGCTCACCGGCTCCCGCCTCAAAGCCCTGCTTTACGGGGCCGGTGCGGTGGCGGCTTTCGCGTTGATCCAGCGTAATTTGCGGGCCGACCAGCAGTATCTCGCCAGCGTTGACAGAAGCCCTGGCGGCAACTTAGAATTCTCCCAGTCCAACTGAGGTTTCCCCGCTGGCAGACTTCCCCTAAGTGGGGCTGACCGAAGGAGATAGCATGAGTGGTGTCGAGCAGCAGTCCCCCGCAACCGGCTTCAGCATGGTGCTGACCCCGAGAGCGGCCGAAGAGGTCCAGAAGTTCATCACCCAGGAGCAGGTTCCGGCCGATAGCGCCGGGCTCCGGGTCAGCGTGCTTCCGGGTGGTTGTTCCGGATTCAAGTACAGCCTCAACATCGAAGAGCGCCCGCTGGAAGACGATATGGTCGCCGAGGTCAACGGCGTCCGGGTCTTCGTGGACGGGTTCAGCGCCCAGTACCTCACGGGCATCACCATCGATTACGTGAGCTCGATGCAGGGCTCCGGCTTCACGTTCAATAACCCCAACGCCAGTGGCGGGTGCGGGTGCGGTAGCAGCTTTACAGCGTGAGCCGTAAAGCTTGCCCCGAGAGCGCGAGGGGCGGTGAGCGGTAAGCCGGCGGCCAGAGAAGATCGGATTCTCTGGCCGCTTTTTCGTGCGCGCTCGATCCGCTTCTTTTCCCGCTCACCGCTCACCGCTCGCTCACGCTAATTGAGACACGCCGACCTCGTTGTTGTCGTACTCTACTTCGTTTTCACCCTGGGGCTCGGCCTCTGGGTTGCCCGGCGCCAACAGAGCGCCGCCGACTACTTTCTCGGCGCCCGAGACCTCCCCGCCTGGGCCATTCTCCTCTCGATCGTCGCCACCGAAACCTCGGCGCTCACCGTGATCTCGGTGCCCGGAATCGGCGCGCGCTCCGATCTGACCTTTCTGCAGCTCACCTTCGGGTATCTGCTGGGAAGAATCGCGGTCGCCCGTTGGCTCCTCCCGGGATACTTCCGGGGTGAGCAGGAGACCGCCTACGCCCGGCTGGAATCCCGGTTCGGTGTCGGCACTCGCCGCCTCACCTCGACCGTCTTCCTGGTCACCCGTTTCCTGGGCGATGCGGTGCGGGTGTTCGCCAGCGCCATTCCGCTGGCGCTGGTCACCGGCTGGAGCGTGGCGACCTCCATCGTGGTGATGGGAATCGTCACCATGATTTACACCTGGTTCGGCGGGTTCAAGGCGGTAGTATGGACCGACGTGCTCCAGCTTTCGGTGTATCTCGCCGGAGGCATCGGGGCCCTGCTGGTGGCGTGGAGTATCGCCGGAGGCCCGGCGCACGCACTCGGGCTCGCCAGCCAGGCGGGCAAGCTCAGGATCATCGATGCCCATGTGGACTTCACCCACACCTACACCCTGCTGGGTGGCTTGGTGGGTGGAGCGCTGTTGTCCGCCGCCTCGCATGGGACCGACCACCTCATCGTGCAGCGCCTGCTAGCCACCCGCTCCCTTCGCGATGCCCGCAGGGCGCTGATCGGCTCCGGTGTAATGGTGATCCTGCAGTTTGCTCTATTCCTCCTGGTGGGATCGGCCATCTGGGCCGCGGGGTTGGCGCCGTCGAGCATGCCCGGAGACGAGTTGTTTCCCTCCTTCGTGCTGCACTATCTGCCCACTGGTTTGGCCGGTCTGGTTGTCGCGGGAATCCTTGCCGCAGCAATGGGGACGCATAGCTCGGCGATCAACTCTCTGGCCTCGTCGGCTACTCACGATCTCTACGCGTCATGGACCGGCCGGACCGATCCCCGGCATCTGCTGAAAGTCGGGAGGCTGCTTTCCGCCGTGTGGGCGACGGCGCTGGTGGGAGGGGCCCTCTTCTTTCACTTCGTCGCCAGCGGCAAAGACACTCCGGTTGTGGTGCTCGCGCTTTCGATCGCATCGGTGACCTATGGCGCCCTGCTCGGCACCTATCTGCTCGCCACCCGCTGGTCTCGAGCCGAAAGCCGCGATGTGCTGGTGTCCGTGGTTGTGACGGTCAGTGCAATGCTGATCGTGGTCTTTGCCCGGCAGCTATCGGTACTCGGGGGGCCGGCCTGGCTTACCCAGCTCGGCCAGCTCGCCTGGCCCTGGTACGTCCCACTGGGCACCTTCCTCTGTGTCGCCACCGGCGTCGCCCTCAGCTACCTTCCGCACCGTCGGATGGCAAGTTCAACTATCTAGCCGCAGATAACGCAGATAAATGCAGATTCAAAAATTTCGGCCACAACTCCTCTTCGGTGGCATGGAATTCTATGGGAGGGATCGGTGCCAATCCGTGTTACTCTGTGGCAAGTGTGAGATCTGCGTGCATCTGCGTTTATCCGCGGCTGAATAACATGTTCTGGAACCTCGATGCCTAAGACACTGATCGGCGCCGATGTTGGCGGTACCAAGACCGCAGTGGGTGTGTCTCACGACGGCAAGATCGTGGGCCGCGCCGAGGGACCTGGAGCCGCGGTCCGTCCGGGCCGGGCGCTGGCTTCGGCCAGCACCATTGTGGAAGTGGTGCGGGCTGCCTTATCCGATGCCGGCCGCCTTCGGGGCGACGTACTGGTGGTCGGGGCCGCCGGCGCGGGACGAGAGCCGGAGCGGGACGAGTTGCGCACCGCTCTCCGCAACGAGAACATCGCCACTCAGGTCATGGTCACCACCGACATTGAGGTCGCCTTGGCCGGCGCCTTCGCCGACGGCCCCGGCATCGTGGTGAGCGCGGGGACCGGCAGCGTCGCGGTAGGACGGGATCAAAAGGGAGCTCGCCACCGGATGGGCGGCTATGGCTGGCAGATGGGCGACGAGGGAAGCGGCTACGCGATTGGACGAGCATCGCTCGGCGCGGTCAGTCGTGCCCGAGACGGCCGGAGTCCACCCACTGCATTGAGTGAGC
>DASUVR010000368.1:0-2880 GCA_036378855.1 Gemmatimonadales bacterium
GGCCGATCGCGCTGCTGGTAAAGAGTCCCTCCAGGAACCGGTTCGCCGGCATTCCCCCCAGGGCATGCGGGGTGTCGAAATCAGGGACGAAGCCCGAATCGATGCCCAGCCAGCGATAGACCCCCTGCACCGCGCCGGCTGCATCGGTCTTGAGGTCATCAAAAAGCATGACGTGGATCTGATCCCGGGGAAAGGCTCCAAAGTAGCGCTCGAGCTGCTGGTAGTAGCGGCTCACCTGCATCCAGCGTGAATCAGGAACGGCCCATTCAGCCGTCACGCTCAGTTGGCGCTCGGGATCGAATATCCGGCCCCGCCTCCGCAGATACATCAGATAATCCGAGTATGCCCGATCCACCGGATGGCGAATGCTGCAGATGAGCCGAACCGCAGGCAACCGGCTCCGAATCCGATCCGCGGCCTGAGGACATTCCAGATAAATGGGCGACGCTTCTCCTACCGCCGGCGCCGTTCCGGCACCCTCGAAGAGCTGCTCGTACTCCTCCAACGTCTTGATGGGAAACCGATGGACGTCGGGATCGCCGTAGAGCAGGTTACCGCGCTCGTCCACCCCGTAGGCGAAGTAGTTGGTCTCCTTCACCGGGCTCATGAAGACGTCCGGATGGTCCTCCAGGTACCAGTACAGCGCGGTAGTACCGGCCTTTGCTGCGCCGATAACAATGAAGTTCGGAAGCACGAGCGGCGTTGCTCTCCATCATGTCGGTTGGGCAAAGACTCGAACACTGGTGGGAGAGACGAACACCCGCTCCCCTCTCCCCAACCCCAGGGACTCAAATCTAGCCCGGGGGATGTGGGCCTCGATGGTCCTGCCCCCATCCACCAGATCCAGTTCCAGCCGCACCATGGGACCGAAGGCCCGGATGTGCCGGACCACCGCCTCCAGCGAGGAGGGACCGGAAGCGAAGGGTTCCAGCTCCACGTCATAGGTCCGGACGTACGCCACGCCGGCCTGATCGGACGCGTGCGCCCATTCCGGAGCCTCGAGCTCGTTCTCCCCGATGTTGACCAGGCCCTGGTGAATCCGGCCGTGAAACAGGTTCACATCGCCCAGGAAGCCATAGACGAATGGGGTAGCCGGCCGGTCGTAGACCTCTTCGGGTGTTCCGCTCTGCTCCACTCTCCCTTCGTTCATGATGACAACGCGATCGGACACTTCCAGGGCTTCCTCCTGGTCGTGGGTCACGAACACGCTGGTGACGTGCACCTCCTCATGCAGCCGCCGAAGCCAGCGGCGCAGCTCCTTTCGAACCTTGGCATCGAGGGCGCCGAACGGCTCATCCAGCAGCAACACCTTGGGTTTGACCGCCAGGGCCCGGGCCAGCGCTACCCGCTGCCGCTGCCCGCCGGACAGCTCGGAGGGGCGGCGATCGGCCAGGACATCGAGCTGAACCAGATGGAGCAGGCCCATCACCGTCTCCCGAATTTCGCGCTCGGGCGGACGCACATTGCGGGGACGAACTCTGAGGCCGAAGGCAACGTTCTCGAAGACGCTCATGTGCCGGAACAGGGCGTAGTGCTGGAAGACGAAGCCCACCTGCCGCTCCCGTACCGGACGATCGGTGGCGTTCTCGCCGTGGAAGAGGATGGTTCCCTGATCGGCCGGTTCCAGCCCGGCAATGATCCTGAGCAGGGTGGTCTTGCCCGACCCGGACGGCCCCAGCAAGGCTACCAACTCGCCGCCGGGAACGTCGAGGCTCACATTGTCGAGGGCGACAAAGTTGCCGAATGTCTTGCGCAGGTTGCGGACCTCGATGCTCATGCGGCGATCCTTTCGGGTGTGAACTCGGCTTCCGCCACATCGTGAGCGGAGCGCCGCTGATACCATTCAACCAGGCTCTTGAGGGCAAGCGTGACCAGCGCCAGCAGCGTGAGCACCGAAGCAACGGCAAAGCTGGCGGCAAAGGCGTACTCGTTGTACAGGATCTCGACGTGGAGCGGAAGCGTGTTGGTCTGCCCTCGGATGTGACCCGACACCACCGATACCGCGCCAAACTCCCCCATTGCGCGGGCATTGCAGAGAATCAACCCGTAGAGCAATCCCCACTTGATATTGGGCAGTGTCACCCGGAAGAACGTCTGAAAGCCGCCGGCGCCGAGCACGCGAGCCGCCTCTTCTTCCTCGGTTCCCGTGGCTTCCATTACCGGCAGGAGTTCGCGCGCAATGAACGGGAACGAGACGAAGATCGTCGCCAGCACGATGCCGGGGACGGCAAAGACGATCTTGATGTCGTGGTCGAACAGCCAGGGACCGAAGATCCCCTGGCGGCCGAAGAGCAGCACGAACACCATCCCCGCAATCACCGGCGAGACCGCAAACGGCAGGTCGATGAGCGTGATCAGCAGGTTCCGGCCCGGAAACCGGAACTTCGCGATGGCCCACGCCGCGGCGACACCGAACACCAGATTCGCCGGCACCGCGATCGCCGCCGCCGTGAGCGTCAGTTGGAGTGCGGCGATGGCCTCCGGGTGGCTCACCGCGTCCACGTACGCCTGCCAGCCGAGTGAGAACGCCTCGGTGAAAACCAGCGCAAGCGGAAAGCCAAGGAACAACGCCAGAAATGCCAGCGCGAGGGCCGTCAGCGCCCAGCGAAGAACAGCCGGCTCGGTGAGCGTGCGCCCGCGTGCAGGTCGTCCGGTCATGGTCAATGCGCCAGCCTCCGGCCCGTCCAGTGCTGGAGGGCGTTGATCGCCAGCAGAAGTGCGAACGACATGACCAGCATCACGAGCGCGATCGCGGTGGCACCCGCGTAGTCGAATTGCTCCAGCTTGGTGATGATCAGGAGCGGGGCGATCTCGGTCTCCATCGGCATGTTTCCCGAAATGAACACGACCGATCCGTACTCGCCAACCGCGCGGGCGAAC
>DASUVR010000369.1:0-8031 GCA_036378855.1 Gemmatimonadales bacterium
CATGGACATCAACAAGGATCTGGTTGCGGCATCTGCCACCCCTTTGGTTCTCGCCATCCTGGCCGAGGGCGACTCCTACGGCTATGCCATTCTCAAGCGGGTGGACGAGCTTTCCGGCGGAAACCTTCAGTGGACCGACGGAATGCTGTATCCCGTGCTCCACCGGCTCGAGCGCCAGGGTCACATCCGGGGCAAGTGGGACACCTCGGAGACAGGCCGTAAGCGCAAGTACTATCACCTCACGGTACAGGGCAAAGCCCAGCTGATGGAACAGCGCCAGCAGTGGCAGACGGTAGACTCGGCGCTGCGAAACATCTGGCGCACGGTTTCGCTGCCGGCGCGGTCCGCACTCTCACCGCGACCGTCTCATGGCTGAACCGGCCCAAGAACCGCGGTCGAGCCACTCGCTCGAAGAGCAGGTCGAGCAGTGGCGAAGCTACCTTCGGCGCCGCCAGGCTATACGGCCGGTCGACGTGGAGGAGCTGGAGGATCATCTCAGGGGAGAGGTGACTGCGCTTCGTGGGGTCGGCCTCTCCGAGAACGAGGCGTTTCTGGTGGCGGTGAAGCGGATGGGCGCGCTGGACGCCATCTCGAACGAGTTCGCTCGCGAGCACTCGGAGCGGCTCTGGAAACAGTTGGTAATGTCCTCAGCCGTCGGTGTTCGGTCCGGCGTCGAGGCGCAGACCGAGGCCATCGTCGTCCTGGCGCTGGTGGCACTTGCGGCGTTGGCGGTCAAAGTACCGTCATTGTTTGGTCTGGAGTGGGGCGCGGACAGGGCCTTATTCCGGAACGCCGGCTTCTTCGTGCTTCCCATTCTCACCGGGTATTTCGTCTGGAAACGGCAGCTGAACCCCCGCATCTGGACCCGGCTGGCGCTGGGGTTTGGCGTCGCCTTCATCTTCGCGAACATCTATATCTTCAAGCCCGGCAGCGATACGGAAGCCCTCACCGTGCTGCATCTGCCGATCGCGCTGTGGTTGCTCGTGGGAGTGGCCTACGCCGGGGGACGCTGGAACGAGAGCGCCGGGCGGATGGATTTCGTCCGCTTCTCCGGTGAGCTGTTCATCTACTATGCGCTGATTGCATTGGGCGGTGGTGTGCTGGTCGGCTTCACGATGGGAATGTTCCGGGCAATCGGGGTCGACGCGGAGCCTTTGGTCCAGAAATGGTTGGTGCCTTGCGGCATGGCCGGAGCGGTGATCGTGGGCTCCTGGCTGGTGGAGGCAAAGCAGAGCGTCATCGAGAACATGGCTCCGGTGCTGACCCGGATTTTCACCCCGCTGTTCGCGCTGACCCTGCTGGCCTTCCTGGGAACCATGCTCTGGACCGGCCACGGCATCGACGTCGAGCGCAATGCGCTGATTGCCTTCGACATCCTCCTGGTGCTGGTGCTGGCGCTGTTGCTCTACTCCATATCAGCCCGAGACCCCGAGACGGCGCCCGGGCCCTTCGATCTGTTGCTCGTGCTGCTGCTCGTCAGTGCTCTGATCGCGGATGCCTTCGCTCTGGCGGCGATTGGGGTCCGGATCTCGGAGTTCGGGTTCACCCCCAACCGAGTGGCCGCGCTGGGCGAAAACGTGATCCTGCTGGTGAACCTGGGCTGGTCCACCGTGCTCTACGTTCGGTTTCTGCGGGGCCACGGCTCCTTTGCCGGCTTGGAGCGCTGGCAAACAGCGTACTTGCCGGCGTACTCTCTTTGGGCTGCGATCGTCGTCATCGCCTTCCCGCCGTTGTTTCGTTTCAATTGAAGTGAAGGGTAGGCGCCAACCAAAAAACAACGGCCGGCCCCAAAGGGAGCCGGCCGTCATCCGAATCAACGAAGACTTACTTCGTGATCTTTACAACGTTCTCTGCCGCAGGGCCCTTCTGGCCCTGGACGACGTCGAATTCGACTCGATCGCCTTCGGTCAGGCTCTTGAAGCCCTGGCCGGAGATGGCCGAGTGGTGCACGAAGCAGTCCTTCTGACCGTCCTCGGGGGTGATGAATCCAAAGCCCTTCGCGTCATTGAACCACTTGACCGTGCCGGTGGTGCGTGCCATGTCCTACTCCTGAGACTGGTAATCGGAGCCGGACGTGCCGCACTGCCGACTACGTGATACGTGGGTTCAGCCCCCACGCGGGCCGGCGACAGCGGCGCTACTGCGCCAGGAACTATCGCCCAAACAAAAAGGACCGGCGCCAAGCCAGTCCCCTGTCCTCGCTGCAGCTAACATAGCATGATCTGCCTACCAGAGCAATGGATTTTCTCCCGCTCAGCGCGCCACCCGATTCAGCCGGGATACTGCCGAGAGCACAACGGCAGGCTGCTCTTCCTGAATAAACTGGCCCGCGCCGCGGACGGTTTCGGTGTTGAAGGCGCGAAGCTTGGTTCTGAGCAGCTGCCGCTGCTCATCCGGGACCCCTGAGGGGTGATCTACCGTTCCCACCAGCAACACCACGGGAGCCAGGCAATGCTGGAGCCGATCGGCCAGCGAGGTGTTCTCTTTCGACTTGGCCATCTGGTGAAAGGCATCGATCGAGCCGCCGAGATCGGCGGTTTGGCCGGCGGTGTAGCCGCGAATCACCGCGTCGGTGACCCAGCTGGTGTCGCCCGAGTTCTTCACTATCTCGCGCCGCACCTCATGTCTCAGCCTGGATTCATCCATGGTGAGCTTGACCAGTCCGCCGCCGAACTTGAATGCCTTCTTCATTCCCGGCGTGGCCGCGCTCTCGGCCGGCCCGCCATCGATGGAGAGCAGGCCTCGCACCAGGTCGGGCCGCTTGACCGCAAGGCGAAAGACAATGGCGGCGCCGCTGGACTGGGCGACGAAGAGCGCCCGCTTGATGCTCAACTGATCGAGGGTGCGAGCAACGCGGTCGCTCTGGGCCCCGAATGAGTAGTCAGCATCCTTGGGATGAGAGGAGAAGCCGTAGCCGAGTGGCTCGATCACAATGGTACGGTATCCCTGGGATACCAGTGGCCCGGTGATCTTTCGATAGCCGTACGCGCCACCAAAGATTCCGGGAATCAGAACGATGGGCTGACCGGTCCCCACCGACGTCGTGCGGAGGGTCTCACCATCGGCAACGTTTATGTCTCGCACCACCGCGCTATCAACCGGAAGCGTGAGGAGAGCCAGGCTAAGCAGGAACATGGGGGTCTCGGTACGGCGTTGGGGAATGGAGAACCTGAGGCGGGCCTTCCTCAGTGGACGTATGCCCTGTGGACCTCAAAGGGCAAGGGAGTAGAACGGACGGCTAGTATCCGTCGGTCCAGCCCGGTATATTGGACCACGCAGTCTGTTCGCTCGGACTGCCTTTCCCGAAGGACCCTCCCTCTTTGACGACGAGAGCTCGTTTTGTCTGAGCATTTGTCCGCATTTTCATATTCCGCAGGTCCCGAGCCCCACCGCGACCGCACCAAGCAGATACTTCGGCGCCATCCTGACATCCGGAACCTGATTGGCTCGAGCCCGCTCACGTTCTGGTGCATTCTTGGGCTGGTGAGTCTGCAGTTCGGGGTGGCCTGGTTTGTGGCAGACCGACCGATTTGGCTCGTGCTTGTCTTGGCTTACACCGTAGGCGCGTTCGCCAGCCATGGACTGTTCGTCATGATCCATGAATGCGCCCACCGTCTCGTCTTTCGCCGGCGGTTGCCCAATGTTCTCACCGGGATCGTGGCCAATCTTCCGTTGTTTGTGCCGGGTTCCTTTTCCTTTCAGAAGTACCACCTGAAGCATCACGCGTTTCAAGGCGTCTACGATCTGGATGCCGATATACCGAGCATGTGGGAGGCTCGGCTGATCGGCCGCTCACCCCTTGGAAAGGCGCTCTGGCTGATGTTTTACCCGCTGTTCCAGGCGGTGCGCTCGTTTCGGGTCAAGGCGGTGCCGCCGCTGGACGCCTGGACCGCCACGAATCTCGCGATCCAGATCGTTGTCAACCTGGCCGTCTATCTGATGTGGGGCCCCCGGTCTTTCGCCTACCTGGTTCTGGCGTTCTTCTTCTCCATCGGCCTCCATCCACTGGGCGCCCGCTGGATCCAGCGGCACTACCTCGTTGATGGGGGTGAACAGGAGACCTTCAGCTACTACGGCAAGCTGAATCTTCTGACGTTCAACGTCGGATACCACAACGAACACCACGACTTTCCCTCGGTCCCCTGGCATCGCCTGCCCCAGATCCGGGCCATTGCCCCCGAGTTTTATGTCGATTTAGCGGCCCACACCTCCTGGACCCGGCTGCTGTTCCGGTTTCTGTTTGACCCCGAGATCTCGCTGTATTCCCGGATGACCCGGGAGCAGGCAACGGGGAGAGGCGTGGCGGGTCCCGCCCTGGCCAGGCCAGCCTCGGCGGACACCAGAGGTTCATAGCAACACCGGACTACAGGATTCCAGATCGGGGTCCCGGCCTGGCCCAGTAAAGACAATCAGAGGCGCGATCGAGCTGAGGCCGGTCGCGTCTCTTCGTTTCTGCGCCACTCCTTCTTTCGCCCTCATTGGACAGTCGCACGACTGTTACGGTTGCGCCCGGTTTCCGACGAAACCATTTGGGCCAACCGGCCGTCCAAGGCTAGTGACCCCGATGAGTAGAAAACGACACCAGGGAAAGGATGAAGGAAATGGCCGTCAAATTGCTCGTTCCGGCAGCCGTGGCCGGTCTATTACTCGGTGCCACCGCAGGCGCCAGACCCGTAGCGGCCCAGCAGCCAGCGTCGCTGGCCGCGGACAGTGTTTTCATTCAAACCGCGGGCAGTGTTGGTCTGTTGCAGGTGAAGCTTGGCAATCTCGCGGAAAAGAAGGGTTCCAGCCCGGCCGTGGTGGAATTTGGCAAGAGGATGGTGAGCGACTACTCCAAGACCAACCAGGAGCTGGCCACGGCAGCGAAGCAGGCTGCCTTCCCATCACCGGTCCTGCTGAGACAGCACCAGCAGGCCTTCGATCGCTTCAGCCGGATGGGTCGCTCCTCTTTCGATAAAGCCTATATGACCGAAATGGTCACCCAGCATGCCGACGAAGTACGGCTATTTCAGCGGGAATCCGAGAGCGGGAAGGTGCAGCTGCTGAAACAGGTGGCCTCCACCATGTTGCCCGATCTGCAGCAGCGCCTCGGCCTTGCCACCCAGACCGCTGGCTCGATCGGGGTGAATGTCACCGCATCGGCCCCGGCGGCAGGGCAGGGGTCTACCGGCAAGTAGCAGTTGACTGGAAATTGAGGCGGCAGCAGAGGCGCCACACCGGGAAACCGGTGTGGCGCCTCACCTTTTAAGGTGCCAGTGTCTGGGGATCACTGTACCAGCGGGAGCTGGCTCGCAAGATCCATCTGGGCCATCAGTGACAATCGCCGGTCTATCTGAATCGCTCGTACGGCGAGTTTCGTAGGCAAGACCTTCTGGAACTCTGAGATCCACTTCTTTCGGAGAGCTGTCATCTTGGCATCACGGTCCAGATGCGCATTGATGAACGCAAGCGCCCCTGCGTCGTCCAGGGACTGAGAGTTTTCCGCGTACTTCGCGACATGCTTGAGGTGATCGCCCATAATGGCGTTCTGCTCCTTCTGGTACTTGTCAAACACCGGCCAGAACTTTGCCGCCTGCTCGGCACTCAGCGTCAGGTTTTTCGCCATGATGTCTGCTCTGCTCTTCTGCATCTCAGCCCGGAATGTATTTATGACTGAGTCCACCGACGCGGGGGAAGCCGGGGTCGTGGACACCTGCTGTGCCGAGCTCTGAGCCTGCGCCGTAGCGGCGACGAAACTGAACGTCATGAGCCATGGCAAAATCCGATGCATGTTTCCTCCAGAGTGAGGGGCAGCTCCAGCAGGAACGCCCCAAGATTTTGACGAGACCAAAATGTCGGCCCCGGGCGCACATGAAGGCACTGGACTTTGGTATACATTCGCTGCATACGTCGCTCGCCTCCTAGCCATCGCCCTGGTTGGCTGTTCTCTCAGTCTTACCCTCGTGCCCCACCGCTTCGTGCCGCTTCTCCACCTCATTTCTGGCCTGGGCAATGTGGCTCTTCAGGATGAACAACCGCTGGGAAAAGCGGAGCGGTACGGAGAGGTGGTTTGCCCGTCTGGCTAAATCTTCCAAGCTTGGGGCCAGATCGGCTGGGGCCGGTCCGGAGCTCCGGTCCAAATCCGCTTCCAGAATCATTAACTCTCCATAAAGTTTGTAGATCCGGCGCTCTATCAGGTACGAATAGATGGCCGGCAGGAACCGTATGGCGGGAAATACCACCACAAACAATGGGATCAGGAGAATCAGCAGACGCTGGGTAATGCCCGCTAACCACAGTGGCAGGACCTGGTAAGCAAACGGCAAACCGGACTGATAGAACCCCCGTGCCGGTGTACTCAAGGGCAGGTTGATAGCCTCGGCGGCGGGGAATCGACCGGCTTTGTGAAAGACCTCCGGGCCACCATGGATCTCGGAGGCAGCCTCGAGCAGGAGGTACTGCAACGCGGGGTGGAGGTTTCTCCGTACCACCAGACTGGTCTCGACCGCAAGCAGCGTTACGTCACGAGGCGGAATATTCCGCGCCAGATCTGCCACGCCGGCCGGGAGCACCACCTTAGACAGACTGGGAAACAACGCAACGTATGCGTCGGCCCGAGGATAGTTCTCGAGGACAACGCCGTCGGCCACCAGCAGCCTCCGCACTACCGGCGACCGCCACGAGCTCAGCATGACGGCGCCATCGATCTCACCATGTAATAACGCTTCGGCGCTTTGTTCTGGCGGGAGGCCAAGCAATACGACGCTCTTCTCTGTTAAACCGTTGAGCGCCAGCAGCCGTCGAGCCAGAACTCGGGTGGCACTGCCCTGGGGCTCGATCGAGATGCGCTTGCCCGTGAGTTTTTCTCCGGCTCCATTCCCTCGGGTTCCGCCGCGGAAGAAGGACCAGAGGGGGTCGAGCGAGACCGTGCCCAATGAAAGGAGGTTGGGAGACTCCTGCTGGCTCGTCAATCCGCTCTCCAGGAATCCAACCTTCACTCCTGAGGCTGGATCCTGCAGCCGCGCAAGGTTCTCCACTCCGCCTTCGGTCCGGATCACCCGCAGATTGATCCCCGCGTTCCGAAGCACCTCCTGGTACCGGCGAGCGACCTCATCGTAGGCGCTTCCCGGGGGCCCGGTCACCATCGTGAGCGTACGTGGAGGAAAGGGGCTGCCCACCGTCAGGAGCATCCAGAGTCCTGCGAGGAGGGCAGCGAGGCCGGCGAGGGCAGCGGCGAGCCGGCGGGAACGCAAGGGGAGTTACATCAGCGCGGCGGCTGGAATGGCCAGGAGAGGTGCAACACCACTGCGCAACACGCGCTCGGTGGTGGATCCGCGCAGAGCGTCGAGGAAACCGTTGCGCCCGGCAGTGGTCATCACAATGAGGTCAGCGGCGCACTCGCCGGCCACGGCAACGATAGTGTCCACTACATCGCCCTCCCGGGTCATCTTCTTCCAGGTCCAACCGGGATGCTCTTCGGCCTCGACGGAGGGAATTTCGCCGCGGCCCACGTGCAGCAGGGTGAATGTCATTTCGGGACAGTTCAGAGCCCACGCCAGCCGCCAGGCTGCTTCTATTGCCGGTTCCGGCCGGGGTGCCGAGTCGACCGGCAGCAGGATGCTCCGAAGAGAAGAGCTCCCGTCGGCCTGAGAGATGAAGCCCTTGGATCCGTAAGGCAGGAACAGCGTCGCGGCAGAGGCTGCCTTCGCGATCGGCCGGGACACTGAGCTGCGAGTCCAGCGCATGTGGCCCTGGTGGGCGTGCGCGGCAAGCACCACCAGATCGGTAGGGTTTTTTTCGAGAAACCGTTCCGCCGCCCGGACCGGATCCGAGTCCTTCATCATCACCTTCCGCACTTCGATTCCCAGTGAGGCAACCGCCTGGCGCGGGCTGTTGGGGGGCAGCAACTGCCAGCGCTCGAGGGTCCCGCGGACACCGGGAAATTCAGTCCAGCCCAGATCGCGCTGCTCCGATACGTGCAGCATGTCGAGCCCGGCCCCGGCGGCGAGCGCGATCTTGAGCGCGTGCGCAAACGCCACCTCACTGCCTTCG
>DASUVR010000370.1:0-10630 GCA_036378855.1 Gemmatimonadales bacterium
TGGCCAGCGCCGGGTAGGTCTCTTCCTTGAGAATGTTCTTGACGCCGTCGGCGGCGGGCTGAAGCAGGCCGCCCCAGCCCACCCGATTCGGGCCGAGCCGGTTCTGCATCCAGGCGCTGACCTTCCGCTCCATCAGGGTGAGCAGTGCCACGCCCACCATTATGACGGTGAACACCAGCAACATCTTGATGATGCTGACCAGCAGAAATCCCTTGAGGATCGGCGTCACATGACCCCCAGATCGGCACTCTGGCTCTCCGCCGACCGGTCATTCGAGAGCTCCAGAATCCTTCCGGTGTATCCCAGATCGGCGTGGGTCAAACCGGCGAACGCGGGCCAGCGCTCACCCAGGAGGGCGAAGGCTTCGCCGGCAGTGGATGGCGCCGCGAAGCTCGGCCCGGGGCCGGCGAGAACCTCGCCTGCTACCCACCAGGCCGCGCGAGCCATGCCTGGTTGCGCCTTGGCCTGGTTGAAGCGCTGGATGCGGCGATCGCGATTCACGTAAGTGCCGTTCTCTTCGGCCATGTTCGTGATGGGGAGAACCAGCTCCGCGTTCCGCAGACCTTCGGGCCACACCGTACCGAGCACCACCAGGCTACCCGGTGTGCCGGCGATCAGCGCCTGATCCGATTCCGTCAGATCGGCATCGAGCACGATGGTCAGGCCGGCCTGCGCCACCTGCTCCAACGCTGCGGCCCAGTCGGGCCTGTAGCCCAGGAGCTCGGCCCCGGCCAGGTTCGGCGCCCGTTCCCGGCGCAGCGCCAGGTCCGGTATCCCGGCCAGCGGCGCCTCGTCTCCCAGGGGAACCTGGACCGCGGCGGTCACTTTCATTCCGCCCAGCATCATCCGGACTAAACCGAGCGACTCGGTCGATGCCCGGCCCGACGCGAGAATCACCGCCGAGCCCGAGATCCCCCGCACCAGCTGCCCCAGACGGTCGAGCGCGGTGTCCCAATCAGTGGCGACGTGACGTCCGCCATCTCGCACCAGGGGAGCTTCGATCCGGTCGCCCCGATTCAGCCAGCGATAGTTCATCCGGCCGTAGTCGCACATGAAATGGCGATTCACCTCGAGGTTGGGCCGGGGACGAAAGCGGACAACCACATCATCCCGGGTGTCGATGCTGATGTTGCAGCCCTGGGTGCAGCCGGGGCAGATGCTGGCGCTCTTGTCCAGATCCCACGCCCGCGCCTTGTGCAGGAAATCCTTGGATAGCAGCGATCCCACCGGGCAGAGATCAACGACGTTGCCGGCCCAGGGGTGATCCAGCCGTTGATCCATGGAGATGCCGATGTAGGCGCGATCGCCCCGCTCGGACACGTTGAGCACCGGCTCCTCCGCGACGTCTTCCATGAAGCGAACACAGCGGGTGCAGAGGATACACCGGTTGGGGACGTACAGCACATCCGGCCCGAAGTCTTCTACCGGGTTGTAGCGCTTGGCGTATTCAGCGTAGCGAGTGTTGGCGCGGCCTTCCTGGAACACGTAGTTCTGCAGTTCGCACTCGCCGGATTGGTCGCAGATCGGGCAGTCGAGCGGATGATTGATCAGCAGCAGCTCGAGCACACCTTCGCGAGCCTTCAGGGCCTTCTCGCTGCCCACGTGCACCACCTGGCCTTCGGCCACCTGGGTCACGCACGCCGGCATCAGCTTTGGGGCCTTCTCCACTTCCACCAGGCACATGCGGCACACCGCCGGCGAGGGGAGCGACGGGTGATAGCAGTAATGCGGCACCAGAATGCCGGCCTGCTTGGCGGCCTCGATGATGGTAGTCCCCCTGGGGACGCTTACCGGGGCGCCGTCTATGGTGACGTTTATTAGTTCGTCGGTCATTCGCTTTACACCGCCGCCATTGCCGGCTCGCGCGCGCCTTGAATGTAGGCCTCGAACTCCTGACGGAACTTCTGAATTCCGCTCACGATCGGTGCGGCGCAGGAGTCGCTCAACACGCAGATGGTTTTGCCAGTCATGTTGTCGGAGAGATCGAGCAGCAGCTGGAAGTGCTCCTGCTTCCCCTGCCCCGCCAGGATTCGCTCCAGGATCCGCACCGACCAGGCGGTACCCTCGCGGCACTGGGTGCACTGGGCGCAGGATTCGTGGGCATAGAAGCGGGCCAGGCGCCAGATCTGATAGACCATGTCGGTGGTGTCGTCCATCACGATCATGCCGGCGGAACCCAGCATCGATCCCTTCGCCACGACACCTTCGTAGTCCAGCAGACAGTCCTCTGCTTCCGCAGCCGTCATGATCGGAACCGACGAGCCGCCGGGAATCACCGCTTTGAGGGTGCGGCCCGGGCGCATGCCGCCGCACATCTCGTAGATGAGCTCCTTCATCGGAGTACCCATCGTCACTTCGTAGTTGCCCGGGCGCTGGATGTGGCCGCAAACCGAGATGAGCTTCGTTCCGGTGCTCTTGGGGTTACTGAGAGAGAGACCCTTGTACCACTCACCGCCCCGCATGATGATGTGGGGCACCGCCGCCAGGGTCTCCACGTTGTTGATGGTGGTTGGCATGCCGAAGACGCCGGCTTGGGCCGGGTAGGGCGGCTTGATCCGCGGGTTGCCCCGCTTGCCCTCGATCGAGTTGAGCATGGCGGTCTCTTCGCCGCAGATGTAGGCGCCCGCCCCGCGGTGGATGATCGCCTCGATCCGCTTCCCACTGCCAAACACGTTGGGTCCGAGGGCGCCTTTGCTGGTCGCCTCGTCGATCGCCTGCTGCATCACCTTCAGGGGCTCGGTAAACTCTCCCCGGATGTAGATGTAGCATCGCTCGGCCCCGATGGCGTAGGCGGCAATGGCGCAGCCCTCGAGCAGCTGGTGGGGGGTCCACCGCATGATTTCCCGGTCCTTGAAGGTGCCCGGCTCGGACTCGTCGGCATTACAGACCAGGTAATGCGGCCGGCCGTCCGCCTTGGGCATCAACGACCACTTGAGACCGGTGGGAAATCCGGCACCGCCTCGGCCCCGGAGGCCGGAGGTCTTGATCTCCTCGACCACCGCCTCGGGCGTCATCCGGAGCACCTTGCGGAGCCCCTCGTATCCTCCCCGCTTCACCCAGCCCTCGAACGTCCGCGCCTCGGGACTGCCGAAGTGTTTGGAGAGAACCGGATTTTCCTTGGGATGGCTGGGATGGGGGTAGCCCATTACTCGTACCTCTGGAGAATGCCCGCAACCTTGTCCGGGGTGACGCTCTCGATGAAGTCGTCGCCGATCATGATGGGCGTGGCGAAGCCGCAGGCGCCCAGGCACTCGACCTCGATCACGGTAAACCGGCCATCCGGGCTGGTGGCCCCCAGCTCGCCGCAGCCGGTGTGCTGGAGCAGGGCCTTCACCACATCTTCGGCGCCACAAATGTTACAGGGCGAGGTGGTGCACACCTGAATGAAGTGACGGCCCACCGGATGGGTGTGATACATCGTGTAGAACGTCACCACACCCTTTACATATGCCGGGGTCAGGCCCAGCACCTGAGCCACCTCTCCGATGGCCGGCTCCGAGATCCAGCCTCGGGCCTCTTGCACCATCCAGAGGGCCGGCAGCAGACAGGCCTGCTTGGTGGGATAGAGACTGAAGAGCTGCTGCAGCCGGGTCAGCCGCTCACCCCGAAAGACCGGGTCGTGCGGCGCGGTTTCCGTTCCACGTCCGCCGTGCGCGGAACCATGCTCGGCGGTGCCCCGGTGAGTCCCGCCGATTCCCACAGGTGCGCTCCCCTGCCCCTCCGCTCCGCCGCCTCGCTGTCCCGCGCTGCTCATCGGTCCACCTCGCCCATGACGATATCGACGCTGGCATTGATGGCGATCACGTCGGACAGGAGGGCGCCTTCGCACATGGTCGGCAGGCTGGACAGGTTGATGAATGAAGGCGGGCGAATCCGCCAGCGGACCGGCTTGGCGGTGCCGTCCGATACCATGTAATAGCCCAGCTCGCCCTTGGGATTCTCCACGCCCATGTAGACCTCGCCCGCCGGAGGCTTGACCCCTTCCATCACCTGCTTGAAATGGAAGATCATGGCTTCCATGTCCCCCATGGCCCTCGACTTGGGAGGGAGCACTACTCTCGGGTCGCTGACGTTGATCGGCGCGCCCTTGAGCCGCTCGAGCCGGTCGAGCGCCTGCTCCAGGATCCGGTTCGACTGCCACATCTCCTCCAGGCGCACCCGGTACCGGTCATAGATGTCGCCATGTTCGCCGATCGGAACGTCGAAGTCGTAGGTCTCGTAATCCAGATAGGGAGTGTCCTTACGGACGTCGTAATCCACTCCGCTGGCGCGAAGCATGGGACCGGAGAGGGACAGATTGATGGCCTCCTCCGCGGTCAGCGCTCCTACCCCCTGAGTCCGCCCGATCCAGATGGCGTTCCGGGTGAACATGGTGTCCACTTCGGTCAGGGTCTTGGGAAACGTCCGGGTGAAATCGCGCAGACCCGCTTCCCAGCCCTCAGGGATGTCGGCCATCAGGCCGCCCACCCGGGTGAGGCTGGTGGTGAGCCGGGCGCCGGTCCAGGCCTCCTGCAGGTTGTAGATCCGCTCCCGCTCCTGAAAGGACCAGAGGAAGGGCGTAAACGCTCCCAGATCGATGCCCGTAGTTCCCAGCCAGACCAGGTGTGAAATGATCCGGCTCATCTCACACGCAATCACCCGCAGCACCTTGCACCGCTCGGTCAGCTCCAGGCCCATCAGCTTCTCGACCGCCAGGGCGAGGCACACGTTGTTTGCCATGGGCGACAGATAGTCGGTTCGGTCGGTGAGCGGGATGATCTGGTTGTACTGGCGGTACTCCCCCTGCTTCTCGAACCCCGAATGGAGATACCCGATGTGGGGAATGCAGCGGCGTACCGTTTCTCCCTCGAGCTCGAGCACCAGGCGGAGCACGCCGTGGGTGGCTGGGTGCTGGGGCCCGATGTTCACCAGCATGCGCTCGGCCCCGAGATCTTCCCGATACTGCCCGTCGCCGTCTGATATGCCGAGCGGAATCCGGGTCGGACGCCCGGCGGCATCCACGCCGGGTGTGGCCAGCGCCATCTCGACAGTGCGGAGTGTCATTTCAGGAACCCCCGCTCACCCCGCGCCAGGCGCTCCTGCATTTCCTTGGGCAGCTCGCCATAGGTCTCCGCAATGGACAGCTCCTCCAGGCTGTAGTGCGCTTCGGGGTTGGCATTCAAAGCCTGCCGGGTCTGCTCCGCACGGCTGAAGTGCCCCCGCAGGGGAAAGTCCTTACGCAGCGGGTATCCCTCGGCGTAGGTCTCCCACATCAGAATCCGCCGAAGATCAGGGTGTCCGACGAAGGTGATCCCGAACATGTCGTAGACCTCCCGCTCCAGCCAGTCCGCGCCCCGCCAGAGGTCGTATACCGACTGCACCTCCAGAGGAGCTCGCTTATCCAGGGCAACCTTGAGCCGGAGATCGGCTTTCCTTCCCAGGGACCGGAGCTGATACACCACCTCGAGCGGCCGTTCCGGGTCTCGGTAATCCACCGCGGTCACGTCGGTCAGGTAGTTGTACTCCTGACCCGGCGTGTCCTTGAGCCAGGCCAATATTTCGTGAGACCGGTCCCGTGCCAGGTACACGACGGTTTGTCCCGATGACATGAAATGGCGGTCGATAGCGGAGCCGAATGCACCACGGAGGGCAGCCACGGAGGAAGAGAGCGAGCCGGACTGCGAGCGCAGTGCGGCGAGCTCCTGAGCTGCGCCGGGGACGGGCTCCGGCGGACCGCTGGTCATGAGGATCTCGTCTGTGGCACCGAATTCCCGAACGGCTCGCTCAGCTCATCGACCCGCTCGGGCGGCAGGAAGAGACCCGAGGGGCCCACCAGCTTCTCCTCCCGGAGCGCGTCATCGGTGAAGGTTTCTCCCCTGATCTTCTTTTGCAGCAGCAGAATGCCGTACATCAGCCCTTCGGGCCGGGGCGGACACCCCGGCACGTAGACATCGACCGGGATAATGGTGTCGATCCCCTGCACCATGCTGTAGTTGTCGAAGATGCCGCCGGTAGAGGCGCAGGCGCCCATCGAGATAGACCACTTCGGCTGGGGCATCTGATCCCAGATCCGCCGAATCACCGGGGCCAATTTGAAGGGAAGCCGCCCGGCACAGATCAGCACGTCCGCCTGCCGGGGGGAAAAGCTCATGCGCTCCATTCCGAAGCGGGCCAGGTCGAATCGGCTCGCCGCCGTGGCCATGAACTCGATGGCGCAGCAGGCCGTCCCAAAGGGCATCGGCCAGAGGGAGTTCGAGCGGGCCCAGTTGGTGAGGAAATCGAGCTTGGTCGTGACGAAGTTGGGCGAGACCGCGGAGACAGTGGTGCTCTCGTCGGTCCGGTTCTCGGTGGCGGGATTGATCAATCCCATTGCAGCGCCCCCCGCTTCCACAGATACACGTACCCCACCGCCAGGATGAGGATAAAGACGAACATTTCGATGATCAGCAGTCCCGCCATCGAGCTCAACTGCCGGAATGCCACCGCCCAGGGCACCATGAACACGGTTTCGATATCAAACACGATAAACAGCATCGCGATCAGGTAAAATTTGACCGAGAACCGCTCCCGAGCGTCGCCCAGCACGGGCATGCCGGATTCGTACGGAGCGATTTTGGTAGGAGTACGCCGGTAGGTGGAGAAGATGTGTGACACCCCGAGCATCAGGATCGCGTTTGCCACCACAAACACGATCAGCAGCAGAATCGGGATATACGGCTGTAGCATAAGCGTTAACGTCTCGCTTTAGTGAAATTTTTCACTTAGTCGAGAAATTAACCGCTTCCGAGATGCGTTTCAACCAGTGGGGTTGTCAGCCGAACTGTACCCGGCGCTGTTCGACCGCTGAGGTTGCTCAGTCGGTTCCGGGTGGGTACATAAAGGAATGGACTCGTCGGAAGGTCGCCACGGCTATTCAGCGGCAGTTCAGCGTGTGCTTGGGTTCACTGCCTTTGCCATCACGCTGCTGCCGATACCGATCCTGGCACTCAAAATCCTGCCGGCCTACCAGAAGCACGCATGGTTTCTTCTCTTTTACACCCCATTTCTGTGCCTGCTGACCCTGTGCTATCTGTTTTACATCCGCGATGCACTCGCGCGGGCCACCTTCGCCAACCTGCTGGATCCTCCCCCGGATCCTGATCCGTATACTCGGGAGCCTCTCGCAGACCGGATTGGGCGTAGCTTCCGTCGGGTAAAAGGGGCGATTCTAGGGATCCTCCCGGCGGTTCTGGTCCTCACTTCCCTCTACTGCATCGCTCGATACTTCGGCGCGTTCAACCAATCAGTGGCGCTCTCCATGGAGACATACCGGGAGACGGCAGCCAGCGACACGTTGGCCTATCGGGCCATGACTCCGGCAAAGCAGGAGAGAAGGCGATCCCCCAGGGCGACCGCGTCGCAGCGGAAAACAGCGCGACCGGATCCTGCCGCGGATTCCCTGGCGCAGGATTCCCTGGCCCGAGACTCTCTGGTTCGGGACTCGTTGGCTCGAGCTGCTCGGCCGAATCCGTCGGACACCAGCGCTGTCCGCGACTACGTGCTTCGGACCTCGGAGATCGACAGGATCCCCCGGCTGGCGCAGCTCACGGCGTACTACATGGGCGCGTTTCTGGCTTTACTGGTTGCCGTTACCCTCATGGCCTTGAAGGAGTACGCCAAGGAGGCGTTGGGGCTCTCGGAGTCTGAGCTCATGTTCGGGCGTTCCCGCCCAGCCGACGTACCGGAGCAGTGAGAGGCGGGTCCGAAAGCAAGGCAAGGTTTGCTGCAATTGCTTCGGTGACGCGCTCAGCGGCGTGGCCATCGCCATAGGCTTCGGTACTCCAGGGGTGTTCCTGCTTCTTCCGACATTGCTCCAGGACCGCAGCCCCGAGCTCCTGCGGCGCGTTTAAGGGAGCCACCAACCTATTGGCGCCACACTCCACAGTCTCGATCCACTCCGTGTCGCTTCGGAGAGTAACGCACGGCGTACCCAGCCAATAAGCCTCCCGCTGCAGACCCCCTGAATCCGTGATGACGGCCGTCGCATCGCGTACGGCAGCTATCGCCTCGAGATACCCCAAGGGGGGCGTGAGCGACACCGACTCGGGTATGCTGCCCATGAGATCAAAAAGCTCGAGAGCCTGCCGAGTTCGGGGATGCAGGGGAAGGAGGATCGGCATCCCCAAACTCCCCAACGCCTGAATTACGGATCGAAGTGCGTCGGGGTCACTGGTGATGGCCGCGCGATGGATGGTGGCGAGGGCAAACCGGGAGACGTCCTTTGTCCGGGGCGCGAGCCCGAGGTGCCGCACCAAAACATCCCGGGCGACGTCACCGGTGGTCACGATGGTCCCGGGAGCGTGCTCTGTCCTGAGCCGGGCAGCGCTGGCGGGAGAGGGCGCGCAGAGCAGCGTAGCCATGACATCCACGACCCGGCGGTTCATTTCCTCCGGCAGGTTGGGCTCATTGGACCGGAGGCCCGCTTCTACATGTATGAGGGGCAGATTTTCCTTCTGGGCGGCCAGGGCGCAACCGAGCGTGCTATTGGTATCACCAATCACCATCACCGCGCCTGGCCGATGGCGGCGGAGAGTTTCGGCGGTGCGGCTCATCACCAAGGCCGTCTGCTCGGCGGGCTCGGTCCCTCCCACCTCCAGGCAATGATCGGGCAAGGGAACCTCGAGCTGCTCATAGAGCAGGCCGTTCAGTTCGTAGTCATAGTGCTGCCCGGTGTCGATGGTCATGACCGGCCAACGCGAGCTCAACGCCCGTAACAGAACCGACGCCTTGATCACCTGGGGCCGGGTGCCGAAGCAGAGCGCCAGCATTATGCCGTGGCCTCGATGGTACACAGGAGGATCTCGGGATCGGCGCAAATCCGGATGGGGACCACCACGCATCCCAATCCCACGCTCACGAGGAGGGTGCGCCCGTTTCCGAGGTCAAAACGGCCCCTGGGGTATCGTCGGGACAATCTGCCGTGGGGGACCACAATTGGGACCCCGCCCGGAAGGGCGATCTGTCCTCCGTGGGTGTGGCCACATAGTGCAAGATCAAACCGCTGTTCTCCCAGGTCGATCAGCCCCGAGGGAGCGTGCATGAGCACGATGCGAACCCCTTCGGCTCCGGTGAGGGCGGCGGCGGCGTCGGGTTGACCACACCAGTGATCGTCAACCCCACAAACGTAGATCTTACCAAAAGGCGGTTGGAGTTGGACATTACGGTTGAGAAGCACCTGAATGCCAACGTTCTCCAGCTGCCGGACAATGTGCCCGGGATCAGACCACCAGTCATGATTTCCGAGCACGGCAAAACGTCCGAACGGAGCCGGGATATCGCCGAGCTCCGGTGCCAGCCATTCGATTTCGCGGCTGACATGGGTGACGAAATCTCCGCCGAGTAACAGGACGTCGGGACGAGCGGCCCGCAGCTCGGCGCAGGCCTGGAGCAGGACGTTCGGATCGGTCGTGGGACCGGCGTGGAAGTCGGATGCATACGCCAGTTTCAGCGGCGGGATGGGTGTGGTACCCTGATTGATGGAAATCGAGTGGCAGGTCGCCCGCACCGTCGGGCGGATGCCGAGTGCCCGGGCGGCCTGAACCGGCCACCCACCACGATAGAGCAAAGCTTCCAAACGGCTGGCCAGGCGAGCGGGCCCCGATCTCTCGGCGTTCACCGTTTCCTCGGTGGCGGTTGGAAATGTCGGTCGTGGAACCACCCCTGGAGCCTGCATTGTCGAGCACGCCTGTTGGCCATCTCCAGCCTCATTCGGCCGCTCCTCGAGGAATGACCCGCCGCCACATCCTCACCGTCGTGCTCGAGGATTACTACCATCTGTCACCTTTTAAAGGATTGATCGACCGCACTCGATGGAGCCGCTTCGAGCGGCGACTCGAGATCGGCGCACACAGGACGTTGACCCTGCTCGACGAGTTCGACGTACGGGCAACGTTTTTTGTCCTGGGATGGGTAGCAGAAATGGTACCTGAGCTGGTACGAGATATTACCGATCGAGGCCACGAAGTAGCAAGTAAAGGCTACGACCATCGCGGCATCCGGGAAATGTCACCGGCTCTCTTCTGGGAGGACATCCACCGCTCGCGCGAGGCGCTGGAGCATGCTACCGGGCGCCAGGTCCTGGGGTATCGGATCGCTGATCGGTGGTTCAGCCCGGGTGACCTCTGGGCCCTCGACATGCTGCGCCAGGCCGGATACCGCTACGACTCGAGTATCAAACCCATCTTTCGATCATTCCGCCGGGAGCCGTGGCGCCGATTCATTCACCAGCACAACGGGCCGGCCGGCTCGATCTGGGAGGTCCCGGTCTCCTCCGCCGAGTTTTTCGGGTACTATATCCCGGTCGCCGGCGGCAACTACTTCCGTCAGTTCCCCCGCAAATTCGTGCGTCGAGCCATCGCCGACTGGGACCGACACGTCGCCGCACCGTTCGTGATGTACTTCCATACCTGGGAGCTCGATCCCGAGCAGCCTCGAATCAGCGCGGCTTCCCTGGCGGCAAGCATCCGTCAATACCGAAACCTTGGGCAGATGGAACCCATGCTCCGCGAGTATCTGGCACGGTACTCGTTCCACGGCATCGCGGACCATCTGGGGATCAAGCAGCTGACTGCACGCCTGAGCCCGGATGCCCTGAGGCGAGGTCTTGCTCGCA
>DASUVR010000371.1:0-4485 GCA_036378855.1 Gemmatimonadales bacterium
ATCAGCTGGAAGGCCATCGAACGCCGCTACGCCACCGCGTAGGAGTGGAAGAGCCGGTCCCAACTGGGGCCGGCTCGCTCTTCTGGCCGTACTCTTAAGCACTAAGTTCTTCCTATGCCGCCTCGCGGTTCAGCCCCGGACTCCAGCAAGGGCCTGCTCTCCATCGGGGCACTCTCGGCAGCGACCGGAATTCCCATCGATACCATCCGGACCTGGGAGCGCCGCTATGGCTTCCCGGTCCCGGTTCGAAAGCCTTCCGGCCACCGGGTCTACCCGCTGAGCCTGGTTCCGCGGCTACGGCGAGCCGCCCAGGCCATTGCCCGGGGGCACCGCGCGGCGGAGGTGGTTCCGGCGTCGGAGCGCGCGCTCGATGCCCTGCTCGAGTCGCTGCCGCGGTTGCCGGTAGAGCGCATGGGCCTGCCTCCAGTATCGGAACGGACGGCTCACGACGGTGACGAGCTTCTTGGGCTGGTTCGGGCGTTTGACACTGAGGGACTGAGGCGCCGGATCGAAACCGACTGGGCCCGTCTGGGACCAATGGGTTTCCTCGAAGGGCAAGTGGCTCCCTTCCTGACGTCGGTGGGTGAGGAGTGGGAGCAAGGGCGGCTCGACGTTCGCCACGAGCACTTCGTCACCGGCGTGCTGGGAGATTTTCTCCGCGCGGTGCGCTTGCCGCTGAGCGACAGGGCCAGAGGGCCCATCGCGGTGCTGGCCACTCTGCCCGGCGAGCTCCACGGCCTTGGGCTTCAAATGGTGGCGCTGGTGTGCTCCCTTGCGGGTTGGCGCCCGCTGGTTCTGGGCGTGGACACGCCAGTCACGCAGATCGTCGCTCTCGCCCGGGAGGCTCCGATCGGCGTGGTTGCCCTCAGCTCGGTGCAACCTCGACCTCGGAGCACTGCCATGATCCAGGCGCTGAGACGCGGTCTCCCGCGTCGCATACCTCTTCTGGTTGGGGGCCGGGGTGCCCATCGGTTGCCCAACATCAAAGGCGTGGAGATCATTTCGGACCTGACCGGACTGGAGCGCTGGCTTCGGAACTATCGGGAAGCCGCTCCCAGTGTGGAGGTAGCAGTTTCGTAACCACCCGATTCGACCTCTCGTAGGGATCTAACCCGCGCCTCGGATTCCATCATGAAATGCCCAGCTTTGCTGGTTGGTGCCTCAGTCATTGGCCTGAGCTCGCCAGTCCTCAGTCAGAACCATAGCTCTGCACTCAAGCACGACGTTTTTGTGGCGGAGAGCAGCTTTGCCGCCAGCATGGCGGAGCGAAACTTCGAGGCCTTTGGCTCTCACGTGTCGCCCGAGGCCATTTTCTTTGGCGATACCACCGTGATGCGAGGGAAGGCGGCCGTGCTCCGGAGCTGGCGCCGGTTCTTCGAGAAGCCAGACCCGCCCTTCTCCTGGAAGCCGGATGTGATCGAGGTGCTGCCGTCGGGCATGCTCGCGTTGAGCAGCGGCCCGGTATTCGACCCCAGGGGGCAACAGGTGGGAACGTTCAGCTCGATCTGGCGGCGGGAGCGGGATGGCCGGTGGTTGATCATCTTCGATAAAGGGTGCAGCTGACCCAACGACTCCCCACGATCAGACCATCGCCAGCTGCCCGCTCGCCCTGGCCCCGTCTCCTTCCGCAGCTTCCTGTCCCGGAGTGCCCAGGAACCGGGCGAGATAGGGAGCCGTTCGACTCACGGCCGAGCCGGCAACCACGGCCGGGGTTCCGGCAGCCACGACGTGGCCTCCCTCCTCGCCGGCCCCGGGCCCGATGTCGATGACCCAGTCGCTGCCCGCCACAATCCGCATCTCATGCTCCACCACGATCACCGTGTTCCCGGCTTCCACCAAACCGGCAAGCTGGGACATGAGCCGCTCCACATCGGCGGGGTGGAGACCGGTGGTGGGCTCGTCGAGAACGTACAGGGTGGTGCCCCGCTGGATCCGCTGGAGCTCGGCTGCCAGCTTGATCCGTTGGGCCTCGCCCCCGGAGAGCTCGGTCGCCGGTTGTCCCAGCCGGAGATAGCCGAGGCCCACCTGGCGTACCACGTCGAGCGCCCGCCGAACATGAGGCTCGTCCACAAAGAACTCGAAGGCATCATCCACCGTCAGGCCCAGCACGTCGGCGATGTTCTTATCGCGGTAGGTGATCTCCAGAGTCTTGGCGTTGTACCGGGCACCATGGCAGGTGGGACAGGGGGTGTATACGCTGGGCAGGAACAGCAGCTCCACCATCACGAAGCCTTCACCCGCACAAGTCTCGCAGCGGCCTTTGGCCACATTGAAGGAGAAGCGTCCGGCGTCATAGTGGCGAGCGCGAGCCTGCCGAGTGGCGGCGAAGAGTTTGCGGACGTGATCGAAGAGTCCGGTATAGGTCGCCAGGTTCGAACGCGGCGTGCGTCCGATCGGTCGCTGGTCCACCACCACCAGTCGCTTGATTTCCTCCAGGCCCCCAGCGATCCGCCCTCCGGTTAGAATCACCGGCGACCGCTCCAGGTCTTCGCCTTCCTCGTCATCCGGGGGCGGCTGGTGGCCGAGCTGCTCCGCCACCAACTCGACCAGTGCCTGACTCACCAGGCTCGACTTACCCGAGCCGGAGACGCCGGTGATGGAGGTGAAAACGCCCAGCGGAAAGGCGACATCGAGGTGGTGCAGGTTGTTGCGAGTGACACCGCTCAGCCGCAGCCAGCCCCTGGGCGGACGCGGGGCTCGCAACCGAACCGCTGGTTCGGCAAACAAGTAGCGCCGGGTTCGGGACTCTTCGACCTGGGCCAGACCCTCCGGGGGTCCGCTATACAGGATGTGTCCCCCCTCCTCTCCTGCGGCGGGTCCCACGTCCACGATCCAGTCGGCATGACGAACCACGTCCAGGTCGTGCTCGATCACAAAGAGCGAGTTGCCTGAGTTCTTGAGCGTTTCCAAAGCTCCGAGCAGCGCCTCGGTATCTCTCGGGTGAAGTCCGGCCGACGGTTCATCCAGCACGTAGACGACCCCAAACAGATTGGAGTGCACCTGGGTGGCCAGGCGCAGCCGTTGCAACTCCCCCGGCGACAGGGTGGGCGTACTGCGGTCCAGTGTGAGATACCCCAGCCCCAGCTCGAGCACGATGGCCAACCGCGCGACCAGGTCTTCCGCGATGCGCTGAGTAACCACCGCCTTCTCCGGGTGCTCTTTTTGAAGCTGGGCGAGGCCAGGAGCCTTCCCTTCTGCGTACGGGTGGAAAATTCCCGCCAGCCGCTTGAGCGGTACCTGCGACATATCGGCCAGGTCCATGCCGGCAAACTTCACCGACAGTGACTCCCGGCGCAGTCGCTTGCCATGGCAGAGCGGACACAGGCTGCTCAGCATGTACTGGGCGACCCGCTTCTTCATCATCTGGCTCTGGGTATGGGCAAAGGTGTGCAGCACGTGACGACGGGCGCCGGTGAAGGTTCCCATGTAACTGGGCTCTTCCTTGCGCTTGAGCGCGCGGCGCACCTCTTCCAGCGTATATCCGGCATAGACCGGGACGGTCGGCTGATCGTCGGTGAACAGGATCCAGTCCCGGGTCTTCTTGGGGAGCTCCCTCCAGGGGCGGTCCACGTCGTGGCCTAGCGTCGTCAGAATGTCGCGCAGATTCTGCCCCTGCCAAGCCGTCGGCCAGGCCGCTACGGCCCGTTCCCGGATGGTGAGCCTGTCATCCGGAACCATGGATTGCTCCGTCACCTCATACACCCGGCCCAGCCCGTGACACCGAGGGCAGGCCCCTTCTGGTGTATTCGGCGAGAACGACTCGGCATACAGCAACGGCTGGCCCCGGGGGTAGTCCCCGGCCCGGGAGTACAGCATGCGCAACAGATTGGAGAGCGTGGTAACGCTCCCGACCGACGAGCGGGTGGTGGGCGACCCCCGTTGCTGCTGCAGCGCCACCGCCGGCGGCAACCCGTCGATCCGGTCCACCTCGGGCACCGCCATTTGATGGAAAAGACGCCGGGCGTAGGGCGAGACTGATTCCAGATAGCGGCGCTGGGCCTCGGCGTAGAGGGTGCCGAAGGCCAGGGACGATTTTCCCGAGCCGGAGACGCCAGTGAAGACGACCAGGGCGTCGCGGGGAATATCGAGGTCTACGTTCTTGAGATTGTGCTCCCGGGCCCCGCGTACGTGGACCAAGCCTGTGATGTCTCTAGTCATGACAAGATCCTAATTCCGGGCCGGAGTAGGTTTCTGTGTTCCATGACCCGCTCTGAAACCCCCTCGACTCGGCCTGGCAATCGCCCGAGCCGCCGTGTTGCCGTGATTGGTGCGGGGGCGGCCGGCACCATGGCGGCCATATTCGCCGCGTCTGCCGGGGCGGAAACTCTGCTGCTCGAGAGCACCCGGGACGGCGGACGCAAGATCCTCATCAGCGGTGGAGGACGTTGCAACATCCTTCCGGCCCGGGTAGATGAGCGCCGGTTCGTCACCGATTCTTCGCCGAACACTTTGCGCAAGATGCTCCGCTCCTGGCCGCTCAGGGAG
>DASUVR010000372.1:0-8024 GCA_036378855.1 Gemmatimonadales bacterium
CCAGATACTCGCCCATGAACCCGGGATATCCGCCGGGCTTGCCGCCGCTGCCACTGCCGGAATCGGGAGGTGCGGTTGGCGGAGAAGGATTGCTGGAGCCTGATGGGAGGCTGGTCATGACATCTGGCACACCGGGCTCGACTCCACTGGACCCGATATATGCCACCAACCGGACCACCTGGTTGAGATGCTCCGGCTCCCAGGCAATGAGCGTGCGCAGCGAGAAGCTTCCCTCCTCGTGACACTCGGGGAGCGGCGGAGGGTGAATCACGCCGCTGTCGACCGGGATGGGCGGCATAGGAGGCAGCGGAGGCAGCACGCCGCTATCGACGGGCGGGAGATCGATCGAATCGGGTGGCACCGGTGGGACCACGCCGGTCGTGTCCAGGGGCGGAACAACGGTGGAATCCGGCGGTGGGGCGACGCCGCTGTCGGCAGGCCAGGTGCACACGAGGTTGGGAAAGTCAATCTGTTCACCCACCCCGAGAAAATCCTGGGCGACTCCGTCGACGCTCATTCTGACCGAGGTGGCGTGGCCGGTGAGTCGCACGATCTCGGCGGCATGACGCAACGCTTCGGCGGCAGGCGAGTATCCCCCGGCGTCTACCGAGTCGGCCAGGCCGTCGAGTTGCCCGGCCAGTCGGGCGCCGTCGCGATCCGGAGCGGGCCCGGGTCCGGTGCCGTTGTCGCCACAGCCAAGAGTAAGGCCCAGAGCTGCGGCCAGAAGAAGGATGAGTCGCATTATCTAGAGTATACCGGTCGGCCGGGCAGACGGCGAGCGGCTGGGCCTGGATAAACCTCGCCGCCACCACGGTGGCATCGTCGTTGCCCCGGTTGACTCCCCTGTGCTCACACTGCATGCTAGAGCCGAATCTTCGCTCCACCAAGCGCGCTCCCCACCGTTTATCCGGAGGGTCCTAACTATGAAATCTGTCCTTATCACCGGGAGCAGCTCCGGCATCGGCCGAGCGACGGCCCTGGCGTTCGGCCGCGCCGGCCATCGGGTCTACGCCACGATGCGCGATCCAAGTCGGGGCGACGAGCTCCGGAAGACCGTGGAGCAGGAAAAGCTGCCGATCTCGATCTCGACACTGGACGTGGACTCCGATTCCTCGGTGCGCGATGGGGTCGCCCGGATCATTCGAGAAAGCGGACCGATCGACGTGCTGGTCAACAACGCCGGATTTGCGCCAATCGGGTCGGTGGAGGAGACGCCGCTCGGCGTCTTCCGCGCGGTGATGGAGACCAACTACTTCGGGGTCATCCGCTGCATCCAGGCGGTGCTGCCGAGCATGCGAGAGCGGCGGAGCGGCTGCATCATCAACGTCTCATCCATCTCCGGCCGGATCGCGATGGCGCCGATGACGCCGTACCAAGCAAGCAAGTTTGCGCTCGAGGGACTGAGCGAGGGCCTGGCTCAGGAGCTGAAGCCGTTCAACATCCGGGTCGCCATCGTCGAGCCGGGCATCATCGACACTCCCGCAGCGCGGCTCATCGCCGATTACCACAGCCACTCGTCTTACCCGCACGAGCGCCGCTTCGCGGCCTTGTTTACGGCCAGCCTTCAGACCGAGCGTCCGGCCTCCATGGTGGGTCAGACGATTCTGGAAATCGCCGAGAGCGGCACCTGGCAATTGCGGCATCCCGCCGGTCCCGATGGCGCGGCCTTTCTCGACTGGCGGAAGAGCCTGAACGACGAGGACTGGATCGCCTGGGGCGCGCTGGACGACGATGCGTGGTATCAGAGAATGAAACAGGACTTCGGAATGGACCTCAGGCCGCTGGTATCTACTGGTTAGCTGTCTCCGCTTTTCCTATTTCGTCCGAGGCCGCTTTTTCCCGCCGGGCCAGCATCAGGAATGGCAGCGCCAGCACCTGGATCGCCGCACACACGACGTATGATCGGGCGTAGCCATAGAGGTCAGCCACCCGACCCAGCGCCGGCTGGGCGGCCACGCCACCGGCCGAGCTCATCAGGCTGTCGAAGGAGAGCACCGTCGCTCGCTGCTGGCTGGGAATGATGCGGTTGATGTAGGTCTGGCGGATGGGCATCTGGATCGCGAAGCTGAGTCCCCAAATCACCAGCAGCCCCACGGCAACCGAAAAGCTCGAAGTCAAACCCAGCCCGAGAAGGCAGACGGCGCCCGCGGCATAGCTGGTGATGAGGGCGCTGGTGCGCCGGTGAAACACCCGCCCGACGTGGGGGGCCAGGAACCCGGCCAGCATCTGGGTTCCGGCCACGATCGCGGCAGCGAGCCCGGCCACCCCGAACGCACGCGGATTGCCGTAGAGCTGCAGCAGATAAGGCTGTAGAGCGTAGAAGGCATAGATGCCAACTCCGCCGGCGAACAGCGCTCCGAGCATCAGCCAGCGTACCGGTGGGTTGTGCCAACCGCTATCCAGGGAAACTCGGATCACCTGACGCACCTCATTCACCAGTCGGCCGTGGGGCCTCGGAGTAAAGCCGAGGTCCTGCATCCAGAGAAACGCCGCCACCAGGGTAAGACCCAGCATCACGGACCGCATTATGTAGGGGACGCCCAGATTGGTGGTTTGGGCGATCAGGCCGCCGAGCAGCGACCCTCCCAGCATCGCGGCTCCGCCTACCATCTGTCCCCGTGCGAGCACCGTCTGCAAACTGTCCTTCACTCCGGTGAAAGTGAGCGCGTCCACCAGCCAGGCTTCGGTTGCGCCGGAGAAGAAGGTAAAGCCGAGACCGAGCAGTACCGACGCGACGGCCCAGCCCCAGAGCGGCGCGTGGGTGTGCCACATCCAGAGGTACAGCAGGGTGGAGACGAGGAGCGTCGCGGCGCCGAGCAGGTATGACGTGCGGCGGCCCCAGGTGTCGGCCACCACGCCGGTCGGCACCTCGAACAGCATCATGCCCCCAGTGAAGAACGCGTTGGCCGCGAATGCTCCGGCGTTGCTGAGTCCGGCATCGAGCAGGAAGAGGGTGTTGATGCCCCATATAAAGGAAGCGGACAGCGTAGAGAGCAGGGTGAGCAACAGGTAGGTGCGCTGGACCTGCTTTCCCGGGTTGGGCATGACGGAAGATACGGCGGAACGTGAGGAACGATGGGCAGGGTGCGTCCTTGACGCGATTCGATTTCTACCCCCTTATGAGGGATGTTGATACCTCTCGTTTTGATCCTGGCGCTGACAGCGTCCCCGGTTGCCGCACAGGCACCTGATTCCCTCGCGATCTCGACTCAGGAGCTGGCCGCCCGGCTCAAGTTCTTCTCGTCGGATCTGTTCGAGGGACGGTATCCGGGAAAGAAGGGGGAAGAGCTCACCACCGCTTACCTCATTTCCGAGCTGCAGAGCTTCGGGCTGCAGCCCGGCGCCGCTCCCACGCCGGGAGACACGAACCCAGGCTGGCTGCAACCGGTAGAGCTCCTGGTCCAGCGACCCGACTCGGCCTCTGCTCCGGTGCAGGCGCGCCTGAGCGGCCGGATCTCCGCCGAGCTCGCGCCGGGAAAGGAAGTCACCTTCGTCAATGCGGGTCGGAGGCCGGACGTCGAGGCTTCGGGTGACCTGGTGTTTGTCGGCTACGGCATCGACGCGCCGATGTATAAGTGGAACGATTTCGCGGGGACCGATCTCAAGGGCAAGATCGCGGTGATGATCTTCGGTGAGCCCACCCTTCCGGGCGACACGGTCCGCTTCAACGGCGTGCGTGCCTCCCGCTTCTCCTGGTTCAGCGACAAGCTGGCCGACCTCGAGCGAAGAGGTGCCGTGGGCATGCTGCTGATTCGGCCCAACGGCGCGTTCACCCAGGGTCCCGTGCGCTTCGGACGCTATCTGGCGGCAGACGTAGACGACAATGGACTTCGCTTTCTCGGCGGCATCACCGACACCGCCCTGGCTCGGCTGCTGCCGCCCAAGGCAGGATCGCTGGCGGCGGTGCTCAAGGCCGCGGAGAAGCCCGGCTTCCGAGCCGTCCCCTTAGGAGTGAAGCTCGCGGTCCGGTTCCGGACTCAAACCAGTACGGTGACGTCGCACAACGTCATTGCCACCGTCCCGGGCAGGGAGGGCATCCACGCACGCGAGCATGTGGTGCTCAGTGCGCATTGGGACGCGTACGGGATCGGCAAGCCGGTGGATGGTGACTCCATATACAACGGCACATTGGACGACGGCTCCGGGGTGACGGCGCTGCTGGCGCTGGCCCGCGTGTTTGCCCGGCATCCGCAGCCGCGCTCTCTCACGTTTCTCTTCACCACCGCTGAGGAGTGGGGACTCTTCGGAGCCTACGCCTTCGTCTGCTCCGGGCCGATTCCGCTCGACCGCATTGCCGCCAACCTGAATCTCGACGACGGCATCGAGTTGCTCGGTCCCAAGAAAGACGCGGCCCCCCTGGGAGTGGAGCTGAGCACCCTGGGCCAGATCGCGCGAAGCACGGCGGAGCACATGGGGCTCAAGCTGTCACCGGATCCTTATCCGGAGGAGGGGTTCTTCCTCCGGGCCGACAACTATCCCTTTGCCCGGGCCGGCGTGCCGTCGCTGTACATGGCCCTGGGCACGGAGCCGGTGCAGGGAACCAAGCAGTTCGTCGATGCGAAGGTGAAAGAATATCTGGAGCAGCATTATCACCAGCCGAGCGACCAGTGGGGCACCCTCAAACCATTGAATCTGGAGGGATCCAAACAATTCGCTGAATACGTGCGGGACGTGACGATTGCGGTGGCGAACGAAGCCCAGCCACCCAGCTGGGTGGCGGGCGGAGAGTTCAAGCGGGAGGCACGCTCCCCGAGTCGGAAGTGTGCGAGGTAAGCGCGCAGTCCACGTTTTGGTTGAACATCCGGGAACGGGTCAGGAACCTGACCCCGAGTGGAGCCTCGAGGGAGAAGCCACTGCCACAACCGGGCACCACGTCGATCAACAACTGGGTATGCTTCCACACCTCGTATTGCTGCCCTCCTATGTAGAAGGGCGTGCCCTCCAACTGGCCCAGCAGGACATCCCGCTCGCCCACTCGAAACTCTCCCCGCGGAAAGCACATCGGGGAACTGCCGTCACAGCAGCCGCCCGACTGGTGGAACAGAAGGGCACCGTGCTGCGCCTCCAGCTGGCGCAGCACGGCCGCGGCCGCATCGGTAATGGCGACGCGGGCTACGCTGTCGATCAGAAGAACCCCAGCTTCTTTGGGCTGTAGCTCACCAGCAGGTTCTTGGTCTGCTGATAGTGCTCCAGCATCATCCTGTGGTTCTCGCGTCCTATGCCGCTCTGCTTGTACCCTCCAAATGCCGCGTGCGCAGGATAGGCGTGATAGCAGTTGGTCCAGACCCGTCCCGCCTTGATGCCACGGCCCATCCGATAGCAAGTGTTGATGTTGCGGCTCCAAACGCCGGCACCAAGACCATAGAGGGTGTCGTTCGCGATCGAGAGCGCATCGTCGAGGTCCTTGAACTTGGTGACCGCGAGCACCGGTCCGAAGATCTCCTCCTGGAAGATCCGCATCCGGTTGTGGCCCTCGAAGATGGTGGGCTGAACATAGTAGCCGTCCTCCAGCTCGCCCTGGTGGACCCTGCGGGCGCCGCCGGTAAGCACCCGTGCGCCTTCCTTCTTTCCGATGTCGATGTAGCTCAGGATCTTCTCCAGCTGGTCGTTGCTGGCCTGGGCTCCGATCATGGTCCCGGGATCGAGCGGGTTGCCCTCGACGATCTGCTTGACCCGGGCGACCGCCCGCTCCATGAACCGGTCATAGACCGATTCCTGTACCAGGGCTCTCGACGGGCAGGTGCAGACCTCGCCCTGGTTGAAGGCGAACATCGCGAATCCTTCGAGTGCCTTGTCGAAGAAGTCGTCGTCGGCCTCCATTACGTCGGCGAAGAAGATGTTGGGCGACTTGCCTCCCAGCTCCAGCGTGACCGGGATCAGGTTCTCCGAAGCGTATTGCATGATCAGCCGCCCGGTGGTGGTCTCGCCGGTGAATGCGACCTTGGCCACCCGCGGGCTCGATGCCAGCGGCTTGCCCGCCTCGACTCCGAAGCCCTGCACCACGTTGATTACTCCGCTCGGCAGGATGTCGGCGATCAACTCCATCAGGGCCATGATCGAAACCGGAGTCTGTTCCGCCGGCTTCAAGACCACGCAGTTTCCGGCCGCGAGCGCGGGCGCGAGCTTCCAGGTAGCCATCAGGAGGGGGAAGTTCCACGGGATGATCTGGGCGACCACGCCGAGCGGCTCGTGGAAGTGATAGGCTACGGTGTCCTGGTCCAGCTGCGACAGTCCGCCTTCCTGGGCCCGGATGCAGCCGGCAAAGTAGCGGAAGTGATCCACCGCCAGCGGCAGGTCGGCCGCAGTGGTCTCCCGGATCGGCTTACCGTTATCCATGGTCTCGATGAACGCGAGCGTCTCGATGTTGGCCTCGATCCGGTCGGCGATCCGGTTGAGAATGTTCGCCCGGAAGGCGGGCGACGTACCGTTCCAACTGATCGCGGCGGCATGCGCTGCGTCGAGCGCCTTGTCCACGTCCTCCTGAGTCGAGCGGGCCACCTCGCATAGCGGCTGCCCAGTGATCGGTGTGGGGTTGACGAAGTACTGGCCCCGGAACGGCGCCGTGTACTCGCCCCCGATCCAGTTGTCATACCGGGCCCGAATGGGAATACTCGGCTTGAAACCGGCGGCCAGGCCGGGGAGGGTGGCAAATCTTGCCTCCCGTACTGCAGTTGTCATTGGGAACTCTCCTGTGAGGGCTGGGCCCCAGGATAGCGCGGCCGCTGTGAGGAGAAGATGAAGAAGCCGTGAGTTGTCTCTTAGACCAGCACGTCCTCCAGCCTCCGGCGGGGGGTGTGCCGCTCATCGTTTCGGGAGGAGAATCCCACCCGGAAGAGGTGCTGCGGCATCCAGCCGGCTGACGGTAGCAGCTCCGCGACCGCGGCCCGAAGCTCCGGGTGGCGCATGGTTTGGCTCATTGGATGAAGGCTGACGCCCACGGAGGTAGCAGTGAGCCAGAGCCGCTCGAACAGCTGTCCGGTCCGGACATGCAGCAGGTGGCTGTCGCCCGAGGCGCAGATCAGGCCCAGCAGCGACGCGCTCTCCAGCATATCGTGATCCTGCCGTGCCACCGGGACTCCCAGGTCAACGTGTGAGACGACCATGCGCTCCAGCCCGGCCATCATCCGGGATGACCCAAACACTCCCTGGCCGATCCAGTAGCTCAGCTCGCGGCGAAAGGCCGGATCGGCAAATTCGGTGCGATCGGCCTCGACGGTGAGCGCGTCGATCCATCGGCGGAAGTGTCGGTCATCGGTGAGATGAACCCGAAGCTCGGGCTCGGTGCAGCAGGCCACCAGCTGGGTCCGAATGGCTTCCGGGATGACAGCCGCACGGAAGACGCTGTTGTCGTTGTGCCGCTGGACGATAGCGCTCAGCCGCACGCCGGCGCGGGCAAGGGAAGGCACTCCATCCCGCGCGAAGGTCACGGTTGCGACCAGCTCCTGGTTCCCCGGCTCGGGGAAGTAGGTGACGCCGTGGCGGAAGCCAAAATGCTCGGCGGCCACCAGGAGGTTCTCCAGCGCGCAACCCAGGCTGATGTACAGTTCCCGCTCTCCGGGATCCTGAATCAGCTGGCGCCTTCGCATATCGGCCAGGAGATGGATTCGGTTCTGCCGGACGGCGAAACACCAGGGCTGGCTGTTCTTGGCGGAAGGGGCCAGGATGGCGTAGCGGAGCAGGAAACCCAGCTGGGTTTCGATCGGAGAGGTGGCCGGGAAGTCTCGCTCCGAGACATCCCAGACGTCATTGGTCAGCACGGACATATCACATCCTTCAGAAGCCGTGCTGAAATCTCGATGATCCAGCCTGAGGAGATTATGAAGAACCGGTGAAGGTTCCTTATCTCAGCGCCTGCACCACCGGTTGCCGCGCCGCCCGCCGGGCGGGGAAGAATCCGCCGATTACGCCCATCACAACAGCAAAGATCAGCCCGGCCAGCAACAGTCCTGGCGTCACCCGGAAGCTGAAGGCGATCTCGCTGAAGCTGGCCCAATTGGTGGTGCTGGTCACCAGCCCGTTGATTG
>DASUVR010000373.1:0-2117 GCA_036378855.1 Gemmatimonadales bacterium
TATCCCAGCTCCTTCATGACGCGGGCGCGCTCCTCCATGAGGCGCTTCTCGAGATGGCTCAGCTGTTTCTTATTCATCACTCGTCCATGGTTGAGGGCCGGCTGAAGTCCGACCGTCCTGATATCGTTGTACTCCCAACACCGCCCTATGCCCGTCGATGTCCAGCTCCTGCTCCAAATCGGGAGCCGAAGCGCGGAGGCCCACTTCCAGGCACCGGGCCAGCGTTTCGCCCCGGATATAACTCGCGTGGGCCCGGACGGCCTCAAGCACCGGCGCGTCGCCGTCGATCCAGAGCGCTATGCGGTCGGTATAGCTGTAGCCGGCTTCCTTACGGATTCGTTGGACTCGACTCACCACCTCTCTGGCCAGGCCCTCGCGCCGCAGTGCCTCGTCAAGATGCGGGTCGAGGGCAACCACAAAAGGTCCGCTGCTCTGCACTAGCCAGTCGCTGGCCACCTCACGCTCAACCGCGATGTCCTCGGGGAGGTAGGTAACCAGTTCGCCATCGACCTCGAGTGTAGCCGGTACGCCTTGCTCCAGACCCCGGAGCTGGTCCGCGGTCAGGCGGGCAGCCGCCGCCGCCACCGCCGGGGTGCGCTTGCCATACCGCTTCCCCAAACTCCGAAAATTCGGCTTGGCGCGGAGCCGGACCAGATCAGTATCGGACGCAACGACCTGGATCTCCTTTACGTTCACCTCGAGCCGCAGCAGCTCGAGCAACTCCTGCAGGGTCGGGCCCCGAACGGCACCGGGGACCGCCACCTGCATGCGGCCCAGCGGCTGCCGTACCCGGATGTTGCGCTCTTCGCGGGCCGAACGGGCCAGTGAGGCGAGCCGACGCACGGCATCCATGGCTGCCTCCAGATCAGGCGCTGCCCTCCCCCGCGGTACCGGAAACCCGGCGAGGTGGACAGATGTTCCCGCGAGGGCGCGGTGCAGCCAATCGCTCATGAAGGGCGCCGCGGGAGCCAGGAGCTGGGAGACGGTGGACAGCGCTTCGTGCAGGGTGGCCAGCGCGGCCGGGTCGGCGGTGGAATCGGGCGCCCAGAAACGTGCCCGATTGACTCTGACGTACCACTGGGAGACATCGTCGACCACGAAGTCCATGATCGCCCGCACACCGGCGGTCACGTCGTAACGTTCCCAGGCCTGGGCCACCGTGTCGACCGTAGCATCGAGCCGGCTGAGGAGCCAGCGATCGACCAGTGGCCGCTCGGCCGCCTCCGGCGCCTGAGACGGCGTCCAATCTCCGGCGTAGCCGGCAAAAAAGGTGTAACTGTTCTTCAGCGCATTGAAGAATTTTCCCGCAACTTCGGGGATGGTTCGCGGATCGAAACGTTTGGGCAGCCAGACCTGGCTCGAGGCCAGCAGATAGAGTCGGATGGTGTCGGCGCCGTACTGTTCGATCATCGCCCAGGGATCGACGACGTTCCCCTTGCTCTTCGACATCTTCTGGCCTTCGGGGTCGAGCACCAGCTCGTTCACCACCACGTGGCGGTAGGCGAGGCTGTCGAACGCCGCCGTGGCGATAGCCAGGAGCGAGTAAAACCATCCCCGGGTCTGATCCACGCCCTCGCAGATGAAATCGGCGGGGAAGTGACTCTCGAACTCGGCCTGATGTTCGAATGGGTAATGCCATTGGGCATAGGGCATCGATCCGGAGTCGAACCAGGTGTCGATGACCTCAGGCGTGCGCCGCATGATCCCTCCGCAGCGGCAGGCCCAGCTGTAACCATCGATAAACGGCTTGTGCGGGTCGAAGTCGGCCGGCAGCGCCTTGCCCCAGTGCTGCGCCAGCTCGGCGTAGCTGCCCACCACCTCGACATGGGACGAATCCTGATCGCACACCCAGATCGGCAGCGGAGTGCCCCAATAGCGGTCACGCGACAGCGCCCAGTCTACGTTGTTTTCCAACCATTCCCCGAAGCGGCCGGCACCGACTTCCGGCGGGTGCCAGTCGACCTGCCGGTTGAGCGCCAGCATCCGCGCCTTCACCGCCGAGGTTCGTACGAACCAGGAATCCCGGGCGTAGTAGATCAACGGACTGGAGCATCGCCAGCAGTGGGGATAGGTGTGGGTGTGTGGCTGCGTGAGGTGCCAGCGGCTTTCCTGCTTGA
>DASUVR010000374.1:0-4907 GCA_036378855.1 Gemmatimonadales bacterium
TGCCGCCGAGGGGCTGCGCCTGGGCGACGGCCGCCAGGACAAGACCGACGTGGGGCCGCTCATCCACGAGGCGTCGCGGGAGAAGGTCGAGCGCTACGTCGAGATCGGCCGGGAGCAGGGGGCCGAGCTGGTCACCGGCGGCAAGGCCCCCGGCGGGCGGCTGGGCGACGGCTGGTTCTTCCGTCCGACGATCTTCGCCGGCGTGAAGCCGCGGACCCGGCTGGAGCAGGAGGAGATCTTCGGCCCGGTGTTGAGCGTGATCCGGGTAGACTCGTTTGACGAAGCGGTTCGGGTCAACAACGATGTGCGCTACGGGCTCTCCAGCTCGATCTATACCCGCAACGTGGACCTTGCCTTCCGGGCGATGCAGGAGCTGGACAATGGCATCACCTATGTCAACGCTCCCACCATCGGGGCAGAAGCGCACCTCCCCTTTGGGGGCATTAAGGCCACCGGCAACGGGCACCGCGAGGGTGGGTGGGAGGTGTACGAGTTCTACTCCGAGACCAAGGTTTGCTACGTGGACTATTCGGGCAAGCTTCAGCGGGCGCAGATCGACACGTATGATGTATGAGTCGCGAGTCGCGAGTCAGGAGCCTGGCCGGGTGTCAGCTGTCATCCTTTGCAGGTGATCCCAGTCACTCTGCGATCACTCGCGACTCGAAGCTCGCGACTCGCGACTAAACCTCCATTGCGCCCCATAGAAACCCGGAGTAAGGTTCCCCTCATGCGCCCTATGCAGGTAGGTCCCGGCAAGCGAGCTCCGTCGTTCGATGAAGGCTCGCTCGACCAGTACCTTCGCGAAATCAGCAAGTACCCACTGATTCCCCAGGAAGAAGAAGTCAGCCTCGCGCAGCGGATCCGGGTCGGTGATGGCGAGGCGCTCGACAAGCTGGTCCGCAGCAATCTCCGCTTCGTCGTTTCGGTCGCCAAGAAATATCAGAACCAGGGAGTGTCCCTGGCTGATCTGATCAACGAGGGCAACCTCGGTCTGATCCGTGCTGCCCACAAGTTCGACGAGACCAAGGGCATCAAGTTCATCTCCTACGCGGTCTGGTGGATTCGCCAGGCCATTCTGCAGGCACTGGCCGAACAGAGCCGGATCGTCCGGGTACCGCTCAACCGGGCCGGCACGCTGCATCGGATCGGGAAAAGATCCTCCGCCCTGCTGCAAGAGCTGGGACGCGAGCCCACTCCATCCGAGATTGCCGAGGGAATGGACATCTCGATGGAAGAAGTTCAGAAGACGCTGTCCATCTCCCAAAACCATCTCTCCCTCGACGCGCCTCTCACTCCAGGCGAAGACAACAAGCTCCTCGACTACCTGCCCGACACCCAGAACCCGGGTCCTGATTCCGAGACGTTCGAGCATGCGCTGACCGAGTCGATCGAGGAGGTCCTCTCGACCTTGAAGGAGCGTGAAGCCAAGATCCTGCGCCTCTATTTCGGCCTGGACGGGCCCGAGCCGATGACGCTGGAGGAAATCGGGAGCCTGCTGGGCATCACTCGGGAGCGGGTGCGTCAGATCAAGGAAAAGGCCTTGAGCCGGCTCCGGCATGTGAGCCGTGCGCGGGCGTTGGAGAGTTTTTTGGCCTGATCCGCTTCTCCCGTTCGTCGCTTACAAAAAGTCCACAGCCCCTCCACTGCTTCGCTCAGGATAACGCTTGCCCGGCACCGCCGGTCAGGTCATTCTTCCCGCACCCCGTGCCCGCACGTTTACTTCTGCTCCGTTTCGACCTATGGCCAGCAACGCTTCGTTCGATGTGTCCACCGGTGCCGATCTCCAGGAGGTGGACAATGCCGTCAATCAGACCATCAAGGAAATTGCCCAGCGCTACGACTTCAAAGGCACCCACTGTGAGGTGAGCTTCGACCGCGCCAAAGCGGAGATTCGTCTCGCGGCCGACGACGAGTTCCGGATGGACGCGCTGGTCGATGTTCTGAAGACCAAGATGATCAAGCGCGGAGTGCCGGTGAAAAATCTCAAGGTGGGCGACGTCGAAGCAGCCACCGGTCAGAGCGTGCGCCGCACCGTCAGCCTGACCCAGGGAATTCCCCAGGACGTCTCCAAGCGCATGGTCAAGGCGATTAAAGATCGAGGCTTCAAGAAGGTCCAGGCCGGGATCCAGGGCGACGAGGTCCGGGTCACGGCGCCCTCCCGCGATGAGCTGCAGGAGGTCATTGCTTTTCTCAAGGGCCAGGACTTCGGGCTCGAGCTCAAGTTTGGCAACTACCGCGGCTGACGCCGCAGTGTTCCGGCGGAGCTTGCCGCTGATGCTCGGCCTGATCGCGAGCTGCGTGTCGGGATCCGTCCCGCCAGCGCGGCCGGTTCCTCCCGCGCAGCCAGCTCCTCCCCCGCGGCCAGTGCGGCCTCAGCCAACCGAAACCGGTGCCCTGCGGCGCGACCCCGAAATCCGGATCGGAATTCTGGTTGGAGCTCAGCGAGTTAGTGTCGGCGCGAACGAGGGTTTGTCGGTGAGTGAACTCGACGGTGCCCGCGTGACCACCATCCCTGCGGGACAGACGTGGCAGGTTGCCACCGCCGGAAACAAGCTGACGCTGCTCGGTTCGGGAGGCTGGGTCTCGCCTTCGCTCGAGGCTATGGTGCTCGTGGCGAATGGTCCGTCGGATCCGATCCGGATCAACGGCAAGCCCTATCGCGGAACCGCGGACCTGCTGCGGGATGCGGCGGGCGTAACAGTGGTGAACCGACTCGGACTGGAAGCCTATGTGGATGGCGTAGTCTCGGCCGAGATGGGTCACCGGAGCTCAAACGAGCAGGCGGCACTCGAGGCTCAGGCGGTGGTGTCCCGGACCTTCGCGCTGCGTAACATGGGTAAACGGAAAGCGCAGGGGTTCGATTTGACCGCCGGCGTCGCCGATCAGGTATATGGCGGAGTCATGTTCGAGACGCCTCAGGGCCGGGCTGCCGTCGCCGCCACCCGCGGCATTGCGCTGACCTACAACGGCGCGCCAGCTGAGGCGTTCTTCTATTCGACCTGCGGAGGGAGAACCGCCGAAGGGGCGGAAGTCTTTCACGGCGCAGCTCAGCCCTATCTGCGTTCCGTCGCCGACGAAGACGAGCATGGGGTAGCGTACTGCAGCATCTCGCCTCGGTACCGCTGGCACGAGGAGTGGAGCGCCCAGTCGCTTCAGGCCACCCTGGAGCGCAATCTTCCGCCGGTCACCGGCATCCGGAAAGAGCTGGTCCGAGAGGTGAGCGACATTCGGGTAGAGCGGCGTACACCATCGGGGCGGGTGGACCGGCTCGCCATCGCGCTGGGCGGTCCCGAGGTCAGAGTCGATGGTCTCGCCATTCGAGAGGTCCTTCGGCCGGCGAACGGCGAGCTGCTCCGAAGCAACGCGTTTACCCTGGCCGTGAGTGGGAGTGGGGGAAGGGTGTCGCATGTCGCGGTAGATGGCCAGGGGGCGGGACACGGTGTGGGATTCTGTCAGTGGGGCGCGGTCGGCCGAGCTCGGGCGGGGCAGGGGTACGCGCAGATCCTGGCGGCCTACTTTCCCGGCACCAGCCTGACTCGCCGCTACTGAGGAGGGTGTTATGACTGCCGGTCGCAGCGCAGCCGCCGGCGAGCGGCTCAAGATAGGAGTCATCGGGGGCGGAGCCATCGCTCAGGTGGCGCATCTGCCCGTGCTCAAGAAGATGCGCACGGTCGAGGTGCTCGCCATCTGCGACATCGACATGCCCAAGGCGCGAGCCCTGGCCGACCGTTTCGGGGTGAAGGACGCCTTCGACGACATCGAGGAGCTGCTGCGCTATGAGGAGCTCGATGCCGTGGTCATCTGCTCTCCCACCCACCTGCACGAGTCCCACATACAGGCGGCGTTGTCGGCCAATCTCCACGTTCTGGTGGAGAAGCCACTCGCCATGTCAGCCATCAGTGCGCAACGCATCCTGAAGGCGGTGGAGAAGCGCGACCGGGTGGTGATGGTGGGCATGAATCACCGTTACCGTCCCGATGTGCAGATCGTGCGCAGCTTCATTCAGAGCGGCGAGCTTGGGACCATCGAGAGCGTTCGGGGAAGTTGGCACGTCTTCCGCCCGGGGCGCACGCCACTGGGCTGGCGGCAGCGCAAGGAGCAGTCGGGCGGCGGAGCGATGCTCGATTTGGGACTGTCGATCCTCGACCTGGGACTCTGGCTGGGAGGCAACGCCGTTCCGGCCCGGGTCAGCGCCAGCCTAGATCCAATAGCGAAGGACCGATCGGTGGAGCAGTCGGGAAGCGCTTTCGTCGTCTGTGATAATGGGATGTCGCTATTCGTGGATGTGACATGGCGTCACCTGGGCGAAGGCGAGCGGTTCGGTGTAGGGCTCAGAGGCAGCAAGGGAACCGCGGGAATCAATCCGCTGAATGTCTGGAAGGAGCTCCACGGGATGGCGGTAGACGTCTCCCCCACTGGCTCGGTGGGACGGGAGAACGCATTCACTGCGTCCTACCGCGCCGAATGGGCGCACTTCCAGGCTGGGATTGCGGGAGACGCCAAGGTTCCCGCGCTCAAGGAACACTTGATCCTGCACAAGGTGCTCGACGGCATCTATCGCTCGTCGTTCGAGAAACGAGATGTGGAGTTGTGACTCCGGGGCGGTCAGCCGGTCAGCCGGTCAGTCGGTCGGTCGGGCAGGGTGGCTGGGGGAGGAGGGGTGACCGACTGCTGGCCGCGTTTCGAACCCTCGTCCTTGTCCTGGCGGTACTGAGCCAGGCAGCCGATCTCTTCGGCCAAAGCCAACCGAGTGATAGCTCGACCGACCGACCGCCTGACCGACTGACCGTTTACCTCATGACCATGGGGCCGGGCAAGCAAGTCTGGGAACGGTTCGGCCACAACGCCATCTGGATTCACGATCCGGTCCAGGGGACCGATCAGACCTATAACTACGGTCTCTTCGA
>DASUVR010000375.1:0-4049 GCA_036378855.1 Gemmatimonadales bacterium
ATCGGTAAGCGCGTCCAGATCGGCATATTGGCCAACTCTGGCGCTGTCAGGGGCCACCAATTGGAGCGGGAGCCAGAGCAATGACTACAACTTCCTGAACCAGAGTCAGGTGAGCCTCGGCCTCCGCTGGAATCTCTTCGATCACTTTGACCGGGAGCTTGCCATCACCCAGCGCGAGGCCGACCGGGACGTGGCCGAGGCAACCGCGGCGGATGCCAGGCTCGGGGTGGCGGCCGACCTCGAGCTCCGGCTGGCAGAACTGGAGGCGGCCAACTCCCGGATCGAGATCACCCGGACCAGCGTCGTCGCCGCCGGCGAGGACCTTCGGGTCCAGCAGGAGCGCTACCGACTTGGGGCCGCCACCATCGTGGACGTGCTCACGTCGCAGGAGGCTCTCAACCAGGCAGAGGTGGACGTGGTCAATGCCCGGTTCGATTATCTCCGGGCCAAGGCGCAGATCGAGGCTCTGATCGGACGGAAATTGTGACCAGCACTATGCTGAATACCGAGGAACGGATGGCCATGTTGCCATCCGATGTTCCTCGCGACGCCGTGATCGTCACCCGCAATCTCCAGCGAGAGTACGACATGGGCGGCGAGATCGTGAGAGCCCTGAGAGGAGTCGATCTCACCATCCGGAAAAACGAGTTCGTTGCGGTCATGGGGCCATCGGGGTCCGGCAAGTCGACCCTGATGAATCTCATCGGCTGTCTGGATAGCCCCACAGCCGGTGAGTACTGGCTCAACGGGCACCGGGTCTCCGAGCTGGAAGACGATGAGCTGGCCCGGATCCGGAACAAGGAGATCGGCTTCGTCTTTCAGACCTTCAACCTGCTGCCCCGGGCCACCAGCCTGCACAATGTGGAGCTGCCGCTGGTGTACGCCGGCATAGGAGCCAAGGAACGTCGGGATCTCGCCACTCAGGCGCTCACCAAGGTGGGATTGGCTGATCGGATGAATCACCGTCCCAACGAGCTCTCCGGCGGGCAACGGCAGCGAGTGGCCATAGCCCGGGCGCTGGTCAACAGCCCAAGCATTCTCCTGGCCGACGAGCCGACCGGCAACCTCGACAGCACCACCAGCGAAGAAATCATGGGGCTGTTCGCGTCGCTGCACGGCACCGGACAGACGATCGTGCTGGTAACTCACGAGCAGGACATCGCCGAGCATGCTTTGCGCCAGGTGCACTTGAAGGATGGAAAGGTGGAGCGAGATTTCGAGACGGCGGGCCGGAAATGAAGCGAAGTTCCGGCTCCCTGGCCGCGCTCAGTGCAACGCTGGCCGCGGCCGCTTTCCTCGGTAGCTGCAAGAAGGAGGCGCCACCAATCGCCTACGAGGCCGTGCCGGTGGAGCGGCGAGACATCGTGGTCTCCGCTCAAGCTTCCGGCGCCATTCAGCCCGACACCACGGTCGAAGTAAAGTCGAAGGCTTCAGGCGAAATTCTTCAGCTTTCCGCCGAAACCGGCCAGGTGGTGCAGCGCGGGGCCCCCCTGGTGCGGATCGATCCTCGCAATGCTCGGAACGCCCTGGCCCAGGCCCAGGCCGATCTCGACGTCGCCAAAGCCAAGCTCACCAACGCGGCCAGCCAGAAGCAGCGAGCCGACGCACTCTACAAGTCACAGTCGATCACCGAGCAGGAGCATGAGCAGGCACTGCTGGACTACGCCGACGCCAAGTCTCAGGTCGTGCGGTCGCAGGTTTCAGTGGACAATGCGCGGATCCAGTTGGAAGACACCGATGTGCGCGCTCCAATTACCGGAACCGTCCTGGAAAAGGACGTCGAGCGGGGCACCGTCATTGCCTCAGCTACGTCGAACGTGAGCGGTGGTACCACCCTGATGAAGATGGCCAATCTCAATCAGGTTCAGGTTCGGGCTCTGGTGGATGAGACCGACATCGGGAAGCTGCAGGCCGGCCAGCCTGCCTCGATCACCGTCGATGCATACCCCCAGCACCCGTTCAACGGCACGGTGCTCAAGATCGAGCCGCAAGCCCAGACCGAGCAGAACGTCACCATGTTTCCGGTGTTGATCCGGATCGACAACAAGGAGGGGTTACTGCGGCCGGGGATGAATGCCGAGGTGGAGGTTCACGTGGGCCGGCGGGACGATGTGCTTGCGGTGCCCAACGCGGCCCTCCGAACCCAGCGAGACGTTGCTTCCGCCGCGCAGGTGCTCGGTCTCTCTCCGGACGACGTCCAGAAACAGCTGGCGTCCTCCCGGCCTGGTCCGTCGAGAGACTCAACCACCGGGAGAGACTCAGTCGCAGGCGGCGACTCCGCGGCACACGCAACTCTTGGCGCCCGCCCCACCACTTCGGGCGGAACGGATGGGTCGTCCAACCCTGCACGCCGCGGTTTCGGCGGCCGCGGCCGGCGGGGACAGGCGCAGGGCCTCGCCTCCCAGTACATCGTCTTCGTCAAGCGCAGTGGCCGCCCAGTTCCGGTCTGGATCCGCACCGGTCTTACCGACATGGACTACAGCGAGGTCCTCAGTGGACTGACCGCGTCAGACTCGGTGCTGGTCCTGCCCAGCGCCAGCCTGGTGCAATCGCAGCAGGACATGCGCGAGCGCTTCACCCGGGCAACTGGCGGCGGCGCCGTTCCGGGCATGCAGCAGCAGGGCGGCCAGTCCGGCCGCGGCACAACGAGGCCCTGACCGATGCTGTTGGGCGAGACCATTGCGGTTGCGCTCCAGTCGATCCGGGCCAATATGCTGCGATCGGTACTCACCATGCTCGGCATCATCATCGGGGTGGGAGCGGTGATCACCATGGTCGCGCTGGGAAGCGGCGCCCAAAAGGCGGTGCAGGACCGAATCGCCGCTCTTGGCGCCAATGTGTTCACCGTCTTTGCCGGCCAGGCCAGCCAGGGCGGCATCCGGATTACCGACCGCACCATCCTCAGCACCGATGACTACGATGCCCTGCGCCGCGACGCCCGGCTGCTCAAGGCGGTGGTCCCGGAGATGCAGCAGGCCCTGCAGGTGAAGTACGGAAACCAGAACAGCAACGTGAATATCGTCGGGACCACCTCCAACTACACCGACGTCCGCAACTACACCATTCCCTACGGCCGGATGTTCACCCAGGGAGAGGACGAGGCCCGGCAGCGGTACACAGTGCTGGGGGCCGCGGTGCCGCGTATGCTGGGAGGCAACCCGGCCGGGATGATCCATCAGACACTGCTGATTCGTTCCATACCGTTCGAGATCATCGGTGTACTGGGCGAGAAAGGCTCCGCCGGCGGGTTCGGGAATCCGGACGAGCAGATCCTGATCCCGCTCGAGACCGCGCGCTACCGGGTGTTCGGCAGCAACCGCGTCCGATCATTCTCCATTCAGGTCAAGGACAGCGTGCCGGTGGAACAAGGCATGGTCGATCTGGAGCGCGTGCTCAGGCGGCAGCACAAGATCCGCCCTGGCGGAGAAAATGACTTCACCATCCGCAATCAGCAGGATGTGCTAGCCACTCAGCAGCAGGCCACCCAGGTATTCACCAGCCTGCTTGCCAGCATTGCCGCGGTGAGCCTCCTGGTAGGCGGTATCGGGATCATGAACATCATGCTGGTCTCGGTCACCGAGCGTACCCGCGAGATCGGGGTACGTAAGGCGCTTGGCGCCACCCGGGTGAATATCCTGATGCAGTTTCTGATCGAAGCCTTGACGCTCTGCTTGTTGGGAGGAGTGCTGGGCATCCTGCTTGGGGTCGGTGCTGCGATCACGCTGTCGAAGGTCATGCAGTGGAACACGTTGATCTCACCTACCGCCGTCGCGCTGGCCTTCGGGTTCAGTGCGGCCGTCGGTCTGTTCTTTGGGTTATGGCCGGCTCGGCGAGCCTCGCGGCTCGACCCCATCGTCGCTCTCCGTTACGAGTAGTCCAGACACTTGACCAGCGATGTGATAGTCGTGGGGGGTGGGGTGGCGGGGCTTGCCGCCGCACGTCGGCTGGCGCAAGCGGGTCGGAGCGTCACGCTGCTGGAGGCGCGTCCGCGGCTGGGCGGTCGGGTACATACCATCATGGATGAGCCCACCGGCCACGCGGTCGAGCTG
>DASUVR010000376.1:0-10239 GCA_036378855.1 Gemmatimonadales bacterium
TTGTCCTCGCCGCAGCTCTCCCCGGTGGACAGCGACCATCGCCTGCACACCCTCGACATCCTGCGCGGGCTTGCCCTGTTCGGGATGATCCTGGTGCACTTCCACCAGAAGATGCGAATCGAGGTCACCGGGCTGGAGGATCTGATCGGCTGGGCTGTGTGGATCCTGGTCGAGCAGAAGGCCTGGGGGATCTTCGCCTTCCTTTTCGGTGTTGGCTTCGCGGTACTCCTCCGGCGGCTGGAAGCGCGGAACGCGCCGGTCGTCGCCATCTACCTCCGCCGGCTGGCCACGCTGGCGGTGTTCGGGGTGATCGCCCAGGTGGGCTTTGGCTTCAGTATTCTCCTGGCCTACGCCGCCTGGGGGGTGATCCTGCTTTTCATCCGGCGCTGGTCCACTCCGGCATTGCTGGCTACCGCAGTGGTTGCGGCAGCGGCCCGCCCTGTGGCCGCCGAGCTAACCGCACTCTACACCTGGTGGAGTCACGGGACGATGTCCCCTGTGGTTTCCAATCCGCTGCGCCAGGCTGCCGAGAGCGCGGCGCAGCATGCCGATTATCTCACGCTGTTGTCGGCCCGCTGGGCGCTCTTCCTGGGCGGGCTTCCCCACACCTGGCACGACCTCCTTCCCGACACCAACCTCGCGCTCTTCTGCCTGGGCCTCCTCGCCGTGCGCCACCGCATTCTCGATGAGCCCCTGCGTCACCGCAGGATCATCACCGCTTTCATGGTCTTCGGCGCCGTCGCCTGGGCCGCCCACTGGCTCCTGCTCCGCGACCTTCCCGAGCTGCCGATCCCCGGCGCGGCATGGCCGCTGTCGGAAGGACTCGGGCTACTCCTGGATCAGTGGCTCTGCCTGACCTACATCGGCGCGGTGGTGCTGCTCCTGGCCTGGCGGCCAGTGTGGACCGAGCGCTTGCGCATTGTCGGTTGCACCGGCCGAATGGCCCTCAGCAATTACATGTTCCAGATCGTCGTGCTCGACGCGCTCGCCTCCGGGTACGGCTGGAAGCTGAGGCTCAGACCCGCCGCCTACGTCCTTGCGGCCGTGCTCCTCTTTGCCGTCGAGGCGGCATTCAGCACCGCGTGGCTGTCACGGTTCCGCTTCGGTCCGCTGGAGTGGCTCTGGCGAACGGTGACCTATGCCCGGCCGCAGCCGCTACGTCGTCCGACTTGAATGACTCCATGATTGCTACTACTGCCCGCTCCTTCGCCTTGGCTTCGATGTCCACCGTCATCGCGCGTCCGAGCCAGGCATCGGGAAAGTCGGCGTGGTCTACGTAGTCGGCATGAGCCCGATTGTTCGGCCCTTGCCATCCTCCCTTGGGCGACGAGAGATGACAGTACTGCTCTCGTCCCTGCCAGGTCTCCGCCGCCATCTCGGTCGCGTCCTCGACTGACAACTGATCGGGAAGGCAGCGGTGGTGGTGCAGGTCGTACACCAGCGGCACACCCGAGCGCCGGCACACCGGCAACAGACTCCGCGGGGTGAAGCAGCGGTCGTCGTTCTCGAAGGCCAGTCGCTCGCGCACCCGCGGGCTCAGGAGCTCGAGTCCTCGCTCCAGGCGCTCGGCGGCCGGTCCCAGCCCGCCCGCGGCTCCTCCGCCGTGCAGGCAGATCACGTCGGCTCCGATCAGCTCAGCGATCATCGCCTGATGCTCCAGCTCCTGCACCGCGGAGCGTACCACCGTATCGCGCTCCGAGTTGAGCACTACGAACTGGTCCGGATGCAAGCTCAGCCGGATGTCGTAGGCCTTGGCCAGCGCGCCGGCCCATTCGAAGGCTCCCGCGACGGCTCCCGAGGGATCCAGACGCTCCAGGGTGTATCCGGTGATCGGATGGGTGGCGAGGGGAAGGACCTGGCTGTTGACCCGGAAGGCGCCGATGCCGAGCTCGTGGCATCTCTCGATCGCGGCGGCCAACGCATCGGCGTTGTGCGCCGCGATCTCAACCAGATATTCTCTCGCGGCTCGTGACTCGAGACTCGTGACGTACCCATGCGTCGCAGTGCGGAAGCTGATGGGCGCATCGAGGAACTGGCAGCAGAGTCCCCAGCGGAGTCGGGAGCTGGGAGGTAGGAGCTGGGAGCTGGGAGCTAAGCTTGTCACCCTGAGGGGAGCGGATGTCATCTAGTTCCCGACTCCCGACTCCCAGCTCCCAGCTCCCAGCTCATAGCAGCTTGACGATCCACTCGCCGACGTAATAGCCGATCACTGCGACGCCGAGCCCCACCACGAACATGTCCAATCCGCTGCGGAACACTCCCCGTCCGGTGAAGAAGCTCCGAGCCGCACCCACCCCGAAGTGCGACAGCATTGCCAAGGCAAAGGCGGTCCAGATCGCTCCGCGTCCGGTGTCGAACAGGAACGGCGCCACCGGGATAAATGCGCCGAACGCGGTCGCGATCCCGGTAATCCAGGCTTCGCGCATCGGCGTGCTGGTGGCCTCGCCGATTTTGAGCTCCTCCCGAACCTTTTCCTCCAATGCCTTGTCCGGATCGCGCATCACCTGGCTGGCCAGAGACTCCGCCTGTCCGGCCGGGATCCCCTTGGCCTGATACAGGAGACTCAGCTCCTCCCGCTCCAGGTCGGGCATCAACCGGATCTCTTCCTTCTCCATGGCGATCTCGTGCTCGAACACCTCGCGCTCACTCTTGGCCGCGAGATATCCCGACGAGCCCATGCTCAACGCATCGGCCACCATTCCCGCCAGCCCCGCCACCAGCACCGCGTGCTCGGCCGTCTGGAGATTTCCCTGGGCCCCGATCATTCCGGCGACCAGGCCGAAGTTGGCGGTCAGTCCGTCGTTGAAGCCGTATACCAGGTTTCGCAGCAGACCGCCGGCCCCGGTCTTGTGCCACGGCTCGCCCGATCCGCCGCTGATCCCGGCCAGGGTCTCCGCGTGCTCCGCCGATTCTTTCGCTAGGGTGAGTGCGGTCGGTCCGGCAGTCCCTTCGGGCGACTCGCGGTAGAGATTGAGGTAGCCTTTGACCTCCCGGCCCTCCTCTTCCAGCAGCATCGGCAGGAGCACGCCGCTGCCGAGCCGTCGAGCGAGCCAGGCCCGCATCCGGGCACCCCGGGACGGCGACGGTACCCCGACCGCATGGCCGTGCTCCGCCAAGAGCTTCCGCCACATCTCCACGTGGCGGTCTTCCACCCCCGCCAGCTTGCGGTAGATGTCGGCCCGTCCGGGGTCTCGTTCGGCCCGGGCCAGCTCCCTATAGAGGAAGGCGGCATCGGCCTCGTCTTCGAGATGGTGCAGCCATACGTGCGGAGGAGACTGGGGAGAGGTGGCGGTCATCGCTGCATGATAACAACGGTGAGCGGTGAGCGGCCATCTCAAACGAACCCGGAGGACACCGCCCGGAGGGGCTCACCCCCCGGCGCAACCATTGGCCGACTGGTGTCCTCAGCTCGTCTCAGTCCCAGGGGACTGCCTCACCGTTCACCGGCCGACGGATTACTGTTCATAGTAGGAACGGGGGCGCTGCAACGGTTTAGGCCGTCCCCGCATCCCTAAAAACGTTATGACAGGGACCTTGTTGATGGATTCGTCGCTGCTCGCGAATGCCGATACCGTCGTCGCTCGCGCTCGAACCGGAGATCCGGAAGCGCTAGCCTCGCTGTATCGGGCATTCGAGGTGCCGGTTTACAACCTGGCGCGCCGAATTTGTCGCACCACGGAAGACGCCGAAGACGTCCTCCAGGAGACCTTCTTCGAGGTCTGCCGGAGCATCGGCCGATACCGGGAAGAGGGGAGTCTGTGGGGCTGGGTTCGCACCATCGCCGCCAGTAAGGCGCTGATGCGGATCCGCCGGAACAAGTATCGCGACACCGACGAGCTGCACGATGAAGTCGTAGGCAGGCGCCAGGAAGACAGCCATCTCAGAATGGATCTGGAAGCAGCGCTCGAGCGACTCTCCGAGACCAGTCGGGCCGTGGTCTGGCTCCATGATGTCGAGGGGTACACCCACGAGGAGATCGCCTCGATGATGGGCAAGACCGCCAGCTTCTCCAAGTCCCAGCTCGCCCGGGCGCATACCCGGCTCCGGACCTGGTTGGGGGAAGAGGGGGCGGCATGAGCCAGACCCATCTCTCCATGGACGCGCTGCTCAGCCTCCGGGAGCCGGGAGTTGAGCCCGGCACCGCAACTGCCCGCGAGCATCTGGACCAGTGCCCCGTCTGCCAGGCCGAGCTGGACCGGCTGCACCAGCGGGTAGCCCGGCTCAAGGCGCTGCAGCCGCTGCGCCCGGGGCGGGATCGGTGGCCGGAAACCAATGCCCGGTTTCGGGCGGAGCGGCGCCGGCGCACTACCCGGTTGGCCGGGCTCACCGGGTTGGCCGCGGCGGCGTCGCTGGCGGCGGTAATTGGCTTGGGCCGGATGACCCAACCGGTCCACGCCACGGCAGAGCAACTCTACCAGACCATGGAGCGGTCGCAGGCCCTGGAGAGCGCGCTGAGCCAGTACAATCCTGAGGGCCGGGTGCTCGATGGCCGGACTGCCGGCATGGCGCAGGAGCTGGAAGATCGTATTGCGCGAGTGGACCGGGAGTTGGAGGCCACCGAGTTGTTGCCCCAGGAGGCTCCGGAGGACCAGCTGCTGAAGCTCTGGCGTGAGCGGGTAGGGCTACTGGACGCCCTGGTAGACGTCCATGTGACCCGCGCCAGCAATGCGGGACTCTAGGGCCCTGAGGAACATGGTTATGTCGCGGATCATCGCTCTGACAGCAGGCATTGCGCTGGCAGGATCATCTGCCACCGTCGGATTGGCTCAGGAGCCGGTCCGGGGGAACGCGCCCGAGCCGCTCGAGCTTCGGCTCGACCGGGGTCCGGACCGGATGCTCCAGGTGGTGATGAACCGGAGAGCCCGGCTCGGCATCAAGATCAACCTGCGCGCCCGCCAGACCGACTCGCTCGGAGCTTACGTCGAGGCGGTCACTCCCAACGGTCCAGCCGCCAAGGCCGGCATTCTCTCCGGCGATATCATAACGAAGGTCAACGGGAAGTCGGTCCTGGCCGGAGGTCAGGCGGAGGGTGGGGCCAAGGAGTCGCTGCCCGGCCTCCGGCTGATCGAGCTGGCCGCCAGGCTGGAGCCCAACGACACCATTCCCATCGAGTTCCGCCGGGGCAAGGACCGGAAAACCGTTTCGGTAATCACGGCCGACGAGCCCGACGTACTGTTTCAGGGGGGGGAGCCCGGCGGCAGATCGTTCGCCTTTCGCCTCCGTCCCGGGGGGCCCACCCGCACGGTCATGCCGCTGGACGATGATCTGGAGGAGCGGGTCAACAACTCGGTCTTCCTGGCCGGATCTCCCCTGGCCGACCTCGAGCTCGCTCCGCTCAACCCCGATCTGGGCCGCTACTTCGGTGCTACCGAAGGGATCCTGGTCATCAGCCTCCCCAAGGATTCCCGCCTCAATCTGAAGGGCGGCGACGTGGTTCTGGCCGTGGACGGACGGAAGCCGGCCGGACCCTCCCACCTGCTCCGAATCCTCCGGAGCTACGAGCAGGGCGAGACCCTGAAGCTGGACATCCTGCGCAACGGCAAGCGGGAGACCGTGAGCGGACAGGTGGGGCCCCCGTCCGCCCCGTAACTACCCCTTGGGCTAGGTTGTGCGCCCGCTCACAGATGCCGTAACCTTCCAATCCTATATCTTCAGTCCACCCCTAGCGAGGCAGCAATTATGGGATTCCTGTGGACCTTGATCATCGGATTGGTTGTTGGGGCAATCGCCAAGCTTATCATGCCCGGGCGCGATCCGGGCGGAATCATCGTCACCATGCTGATCGGCGTGGCTGGCGCCCTGCTGGCTGGGTTCTTGGGGCGGGCGCTCGGCTGGTACAACAATCCGGGTGAAGGCCCGGGAATCATCGCGTCGATCGTTGGCGCCATTGTTCTGCTGTTCCTCTATCGTCTGTTCACCGGACGCCGGGGAAGCACGACGGTTCCGTAACGCGTCAGTTCCGCGTTACCACAACGTAAGCGGTACGCAGTGAGCGGGTGAGCGGCGGCAACGCCGTACCATTTCGCTGACTGCGTACCGCTTATGATTTTTGGGCAGTCGTCAGTCGCCAGTCGCCCCACCCTTGCCTAGCCCCCAGCTCCCAGCTCTAACCTTTCCCCACGTTCCCCACGTTCCCCACGTTCCCCACGTACCAGCCTCGCCAGCTCCTCGAACATGAGGAAGTCCAGACTCTGCGCCCCGTCGCTCATGGCGTGCGCCGGATCGGGATGGACTTCGACGATCAGGCCGCAGGCGCCGGCCGCTAACGAGCCCAGGCTGAGCGGCGTCACCAGCGAGCGAACCCCGGCCGCGTGACTCGGGTCTACGATCACCGGCAGATGGGTTTTCTCCCGCACCAGGGCGACCGCGTTGAGGTCCAGCGTGTGGCGCGTCGCGCGCTCGAAGGTTCGAATGCCGCGCTCGCAGAGCACCACGTGGGGATTGCCTTCGGCCAGCACGTACTCCGCGGCCATCAACCACTCCTCGATGGTCGCTCCCGCTCCGCGCTTGAGCAGGATTGGTTTGCCGCTCCGGCTTGCCGCCCGGAGCAGGCTGAAGTTCTGCATGTTACGGGCGCCGATCTGGAGCATGTCGGCAAAGTGGGCCACCACCGGCACCTCCTCCCAGCTCAGCACTTCGGTGACGACCGGCAGTCCGGTCCGCTCCCGCGCATCGGCCAGATAGCGCAGCCCTTTCACTCCCAGCCCCTGGAAGTCGTAGGGTGACGTCCTCGGCTTGTACGCTCCACCGCGCAGCATGTCTCCGCCGGCCTGTGCCACCGCCTGCGCCGTCTCCAGGATCATCGCTTCGTTCTCCACCGAGCACGGTCCGGCAATGAGCACCGGAGACCCTTCCCCGAAGCGCACGTCGCGCACCGCCACCACCGTTCCTTCCGGATTTCTCCGCCGATCCACCAGCGGAACGGCCGGCTTCTCCACTCGATGCGCGGGAGTCGGCACCGGAGCCGACAGCCGAGATCCCTCGGTCCAGGCTTCGTAGCTGCCCAGAATGATGAGCTCGGCCGCCAGCGCCTCGATCTCCTCCAGCGCCTCCGCGACGCGTGGATCCTGCGCCGACCCCTCCACGTCCACGTAGAACCGGTAGGTCCATGGTGCCGATCGTTCGGGCCGGGATTGCAGTGCCATCAGGTTGACGCCCCGTGCGCCGAAGGCCTGCAGGGTGAGGGCGAGCATGCCCGGCTTATGGTCCACCAGGACGATGAGGGAGGTCTTATGGCGGCTGGTCCCGCCGGAACGTAACGTCTCTGCTGAATCGGCTCGGGTAAAGGTGAGGAATCGGGTCTGGTTGGTCGGGTCGTCCTCGATCCGCTCGGCCAGGGCGATGAGACCGTGGGCATCGGCCGCCGGTCGGGCGGCGATGGCGGCCCAGGTGGGGTCCTGTTCCTGCGCCACGATCTCGGCGCTCCCTGCAGTGTCCCACGCGCTTACCAGCTCGGCATCGGGCAGATGCTCGCCCAGCCAGATGCGGCACTGTCCCAGGGCGACGGGGTGAGAGAGAACCCGGCGAATTCCCGAGACTGTTGCGCCCGGTATCGCCATCACGGTGTGGTGCACCGGATAGAGCACCTCATGTGTCAGCCGGAGCGTTCCGTCGCCGAAGGCCTCGTGCAGCAAGTCGTAGGTGGTTGTGACCGATCCTATGAGGGAGTTCTCGATCGGGAGGCACCCGGCATCCGCCCGCCCCGCGCGAACCGCGGCCACTACGTCTTTTACCTCACGGCAGGGCAGGGCATCGAGATCGGGCCACCGCCGGCGGGCGGCTGCTTCACTGAAGGATCCGTGAGAACCTTGTATGGCCACGCGCATGATTGCTCCAGATGAGAAATAAAAAACCCGCCAACGTGGGCGGGGCGTCGATGGATCGGGCGGTGATGCGCTAGCGCGCTCTACCTGGACCCGACGGGCATCGCGCCTCGCCGGCTGCGGTAAAGAAGAACCAATAGTTCGGGGTGGAGAGCATGGGTCGAACCTACGGCTCGCTGAGGAGCGTTGTCAAGGGCGCGTTATCTTCCGGTGTGATGGTTCGCACCAGTGTGCCTGTGCTGTTGCTCGGGTTCCTGTTTGCTGCCGCGCAGAGCGCCGTGGCCCAGGGGCTCCCGGAATTCTCGCCACTTAATCCGATGGCGAGCTCGCGCAGCGGCCTCTATTACCAGCCTTACCGGGACCCTGCGCCCGGCCGGTGGACCGCCGTTTTTTCCTTCGATTACGCCAGCGTCATCGAGTACAATCGGTTAAGCCAGGCCGATTACGTGCTCGACTCCGAGCTGCTCCGGATGAGTGTGGGCCTGACCCGTGATCTTGGGCCCCGCACATTCTTCACCCTGACAGGAGCGGTGGGCGGCGCGTACGCCGGATTTCTCGATGGTTTCCTCGATTGGTATCATGGTAAGCTGGGGATCCACATGAGCGAGCGGGAGCGTCGCCCGAAAGACCGGTTTCTCTATACCGTAACTCTGCCGGATGGGAGATCGGTCTCCCGGTCGCCCCAAAATCTCTTCATCGACGACCTGAGGGTTGGGCTGGGAGTGCGGGCTGGTTCCCAGGTTCAGAGCGTCTTCTCGTTGACGTTACCGACCTCAACCGGTCCCCAGGGGTACGGCCGAGGCGTTCCCTCGCTTTCGGTCATCAACACCATGCGAGCCGCGCTCACACCGAAGCTCGGTTATGAAGGAAGTCTGGGTTTGGGTTTCACACCCGCCCATGGCGACATGACCGAAGGACAGCGGGAGCTGTTTCTCTCGCTCACCTCAGGACTGCGCTGGCGCGTTTGGGGACATCAGTCGGTGTACGCGAATGTGTTCTACCACTCGCCGTATTATCACGAGACCACTCTTCCTGCCCTGGACCGCAGGGAGCTCTCGCTCGACTTCGGGTGGATCCTGAGGACAAATCAGGGAGGGGAATGGAGGCTGGGCTTGACTGAGGACTTGGAGCCGGCCGGCCCCGGTGTGGATTTGATTCTCCGGCTGGGGCGGGTCTTCTAGCGCTTCGCTACTTGCTCACCGGAAAGAGAAACTGCTCCATGTTGTTGAACAGGAACTCCTTAGCTTTAGGCTCCCGCAGATTTAATCCATAGTGATTGATCAGCTGTTGCTGGGTCTTGAGCCAGTCTGCCCAGCAGACATTACAGATCTGATCGAAGGCTCGCCGGCCCAGTTCGTTCTGAAATGGCTGAAACGCCATGCGTTCGCGGTCTTGTCCGCACCGGGTACAGTGTAACGTTGTCATCAGGGCAAGATAGACCTCCGGGAAATTGTGATCCAGTCTATTGGGAGATCTCCTGCTACCGCATACTATGGTCAGGGGTGCAGTTGCCGCCGGGCTCCCGACTGCATTCGGACCGCTCGGGCTCCGCTGGCGGTACCCAGGCCGGTGCCGATCCCGAATGCGACGGCCGTCACAATGCTGAAGAACGGCAACAGGGCGGCGGGCCAGGCCAGTAAACCGGCCAGAAGCCCGGTGATAAGGGGGGCCCACGGAGAGTGAACTGCGTCAACGAACCGGAGCCTGCGGCGCACGAAATTGCGCGTGAGGATGAAACCGATGGCACCGGCGGTAATGATGAGTAGAAGCTCGAGCATAAAGCCATCCTAGAGAGGGTCAGTGCTTGGCGTTACAATACGCAACGTCGACGGGAAAGATTCATCGGGGTGCAAACTGAGGCTGGTGATATTGTGGTATGCGAATCGCGGGCGTTTTCGTTGTCCTTGGCTAAGCTCTTTCACCTGGAAGGAGCCTCTAATGCCTAGACATCCGACCGTGCAGGTACCGAACATCGGTCCCATGGATCACGCGTGGGATCTCCTCGGAGAGTGGCAGGCTGAGTTCGAGCTCCCCGAGACCGAATCTCCGGTCCATGGCAAGGTCATGTTCCGCTCCTGGACCGACGCCGAGCTGCAGCTGGATCCGATCGAAGCGGCCATAGCGGGCATTCCGTCAAGCGTGCCGCTCGAACGCGCCAGCGAGATTCACCTGACAGACGCGGGAGGGGGAGCGCTTCAGTGGGTGCTCCACGCGCCCTCCACCAACTGGTCTCTGCAGGCCACGCTCTGGCCGGGCTCTTTGCACCTCTTCGTGCACGACGCCGATGACGATGAGGAGCAGCTATACCGAGCCCGGGCCACACGCGACCAGGAGTACTATTTGAGGAAATACCCGTTAGAAAAGAAGTGAGGATGTGGGCGGAACGTGAGGAAGGGTTCATCAAACCCAAAGGCCC
>DASUVR010000377.1:0-2343 GCA_036378855.1 Gemmatimonadales bacterium
GAGGGAGTCTGATTGCCAACGACGCGGATCTGGATTTCTCTGACGTATTATCTGCCACGGCAGAGACCAAGCAGACGGCAAACGGCGGCAGCGTAACTATTCGGAGCGATGGATCCTTTGACTACACCCCACCGCCCTCATTTCCTGGGTCGAGTGATAGCTTCGCCTATACCGTCAACGATGGCAGGGGCGGCAGTGACACCGGAACTGCAACCATAACGTTTACTGATTAATCCTTCCGCAGGACCCTCTCCTGTGATCCACCTCATATCAGCCTGGCTCGCCGCGCGATAACCTAGCTTATCGCGCGGTTTTAGCTTCTGCCCAGGCACTCATGCACCAGCTGGTCCGTTTCGGAAGAACCGGCGCCGTCATTGCCGCTGTCGCACTCCTGGTCCGGTGCGGCGGTTCAGACCTGTTATTGCCGAGCGAGTCCGGCCCGGCCACGATCACCAAGGTCAAGGGCGATGAGCAAACAGGATCCGTGGGCGCCCCACTCCCGGATTCAGTCATTGTCCGGATCGTAGACCAGCGGGGCACTCCCGTGGCCAGGCAGCGAGTCGTCTTCACCCCCGGGCCTGACGCTCAGGGTGCTCTCGTCCGTCCCGAAGCCGCAACCACCAATTCCGATGGCGTGGCCCAGGCTGAATGGGTGCTGGGGCCCGCCGCCGGCGGTCAATCTCTCACCGCCAGTGTTGACGGAAAGGATGAGCTCTCGGTCGCCTTTCAGGCGGCGGCTCACCCTGCCGATGCGAGTCAAGTCGAGGAAGCTGGCGGCAATGATCAGGAGGGCCCGGTAGGATCGGAGCTGGCTGATCCGCTCGAGGTGCTGGTCACCGACCGGTTCGGGAATCCGGTCGAGGGTGTTCCGGTAGACTGGGCCGCGGAAGATGGGAGCGTAGATCCGGCTACCTCAAGCACCGGCCCCGATGGCAAGGCCTCCACAGTTTGGACCCTGGCCTCGTCCGTCGGCAGTCAGACCGCCACCGCCTCCAGTGATGGTCTCGATGGCTCTCCGGTCTCCTTCAACGCCAATGCCGCTTCAGGGGGCCCCCGCCGGCTGATTCTGGTCTCGGGTAACAATCAATCCGCCGCCCCCAAACAGGAGCTGAGCCAGCCACTCGTTGTCCGGCTCGAGGATGCGAACGGGAACGGTGTCTCCCAACGAGCCGTGACTTGGGTCATTGGCTCGGGTGAAGGAAGCGTGAGCGCCACCACCAGCACCACCGATGACAATGGTGAAGCCCGGGTGCGCTGGACTCTCGGCCCTAATCCCGGGGTCAACACGCTGAACGCTGTGGTCTCCGGCATTGGATTCGTGAGCTTCCGGGCTGTGGCAAGCAGCCCTGGAGGCAGCGGAGGCGGGGATGGCGGTGGCGGTGGAGGTGGAGGCGATGGCGGTGGAGGCAATGCCGGGCCCGTTCGGCTCGACTTCCGGGTTCAGCCCAGTGACGCGGAGAAGGGCAAGAAGATCGAGCCGGCCGTCCAGGTTGCCGTCCTGGATCGGAACGGCCAAGTGGTGACTCAGGGAGAATTCGAGATTAAGCTTGAGCTACCCGGCGACAATGATGGAAGGCTCCACGGCCACGAGCGGAAGAAGACTCGCTCTGGCATCGCCACCTTCGATGACCTCAACGTCGACAAGGAAGGTCAGTATCGGCTGCGTGCCAGCTCGGATGGGTTACCCAGCATCGACAGCGACGTCTTCGAGATCCATGAACGCGATGGGCATGGCAAGGACTGATTCCCCCCGGAGCGTCCCGCTCCTCTCAGCCGTCCCTCTGTTCGTCACGCTTCTCGTCGCCGCCTGTGGTGGAGACGATCTGCTCCTTCCGCGCGACGGGGAGCCCGCGCGCATTGCGGCAGTACAGGGAGACAACGTCCGGGCCACGGTCGGCCAGCCGCTGACCGACTCTCTGGTTGCTCAGGTGACGGATCCGGCGGGACGGCCTGTGCCCGGGGTCGAAGTCACCTTTGTCGCTCCAGCAGGCGCCGTGATCGACCCCGCGGTCCCGGTCCCCACTGATGCCCAGGGCAACGCTGCCGTTCACTACACCTTGAGCACTACGGCGGGCGATCAGATGGTCGAGGCCAGGGCGGAGATCGTTCCCGAATCCAATGCCGTTGCCACCTTCCACGTGGCGGCCGACCCCGAAAGCCCCGAGTCGCTCACCATCGCCGGCGGCGATAGGCAGAGCGCTGAAGTGAGTACCGTGCTGCCCGACTCACTCACAGTCATAGCGGTGGACCGCTACGGCAATGGCGTGCCCGGAGTGGAGGTGGCCTGGGAGGCGGATGGTGGCGGAGCAGTGAGCCCGGAGACGGTGATGACCGGCTCCGATG
>DASUVR010000378.1:0-4451 GCA_036378855.1 Gemmatimonadales bacterium
GGGGCAGCGGGGCTGTAGTCTGAAAGAAGTAGTGAAGCAGCAGTAGGCCGAGTCGCGTGACTAAATATGAGAAGCCCGACCCTATCGGCCGGGCTTTCTCTTTTCCTCAATCATCTTATTCCGCTGCCCCGCTTCACCCCAACCATCCCTTTCCCCCCACCAACTCCCGCACCAGATCCTCGCTGGTGCGGTCGGCCGCCTCGGCAGCGAAGTTGGTGACGATCCGGTGGCGGAGGACCGATGCAGCGACCGCACGCACGTCTTCCAGGTCGGCCATGGGCCGGCCGGCGATGGCGGCCCGGGCCTTGGCCCCGAGCACCAGATACTGCGACGCCCGAGGGCCGGCACCCCACTCGACGTACTCCTTGATGAAGCCAGGCGCGTCGCCATCGCCGGGGCGGGTCATTCGGGCGAGACTCACCGCCGCTCGGATCAGCCCCCGCGACACCGGAATCCGCCGCACCAGGGACTGCATTGCCAACACCGACTCGGCGTCGAGCACGGGATGCAGGGCCGAACGGGCGGTGCCGGTGGTCTGCTCCACGATGGCCTCTTCTTCGACTTTGCTGGGATAGCTCACCCGCAGCTCGAGCATGAACCGGTCGAGCTGGGCCTCCGGCAGCGGATAGGTTCCCTCCTGCTCGATGGGGTTCTGGGTCGCCAGCACGAAGAAGGGGTCCGGCAGGTGGTAGGTCCGTCCGGCGGCGGTGATCTGGTGTTCCTGCATGGCCTGCAGCAGCGCCGCCTGGGTCTTGGGAGGAGTTCGGTTGATCTCGTCGGCGAGAACCACATTAGCGAAAATCGGTCCCTGGACGAAGCGGAACGCGCGGCGGCCGGTGGAAAGATCTTCCTCGATGATCTCGGTGCCAGTGATGTCGCTCGGCATCAGGTCCGGCGTGAACTGCACCCGGTTGAAGCTCAGGTCCAGTGCCTCCGACACTGTCTGGACCATCAGTGTCTTGGCCAGACCAGGGACGCCGATGAGGAGAGCGTGGCCCCCAGCCAGGATCGCGGTGAGGATCCCGTCCACCACATCTTCCTGGCCCACGATCCGCTGGGCTACCTGGCGCTTGAGGCCGGAAACCGCGCCCACCAGCCGCTCGAGCTGCTGGACGTCGTCGTGAGTGGCGGGCTGGGTGACGGTCACAATAATTGATTGAGGGTCATGAGCTGAGATTTAACCGGGACCGAGGGAACAGCGCTAGCAGATGCCATTCTGAGACACCAAAATTTGCTTGCGAAATATTTCACAAGCGGATAGGTTTTCGCCGTGAAAACCCCTGAACCGGGGAAGCGGGGCACAGGAATGCGGTACGCCGGGCTCGGCGTCCAGCTGGCGGTGAGCCTCCTGTTCTTCGTGTGGATCGGGCAGTGGGCCGATCGGCGGTTCCAGACCGGCGGGCTGTTGACGGTGATTTGTGCTTTCGTCGGGTTTGGCGGCACCATGTATTGGCTGATCCGCTCGCTCAAAGAGAAGGATCAGGGCGATTGAGCGGCCGGCGCCGGTACCTGCTCGGGCTGCTGTTTGTGGGGCTCCTCGGGGCGGTTGCCGCGTTCATGGCGCCGCCCCGCTCCCGGGAAGAGGTCGGTGCCGGGGTCCTACTGGCCTTGCTGGTACAGGCGCCTCTGGGCTGGTGGACCCTGCGAAGCATCGGCACCGAGACTTTTCAGCTGGTTTGGGTAGCCGGCATGATCATCCGGCTGGGAGTAGTCGCCCTGGCAGCAGTGGGGTTGGCTCGGGTGTACCATTGGGACGCAGCCGCCCTGCTGGTGACGCTGGTGGCAACTCTGCTCGCGCTGCTCCTGGTCGAAGCGGCAACCGCGGTGCGGGAACACTCCAGGTTGAAGTGAGATGACGGGAAAGAATCGCGCAATCGCTCTGGCTTGCATGGTCTTCTTCGGAGGAGCGGGGGTCTCGTCTCCAGCTCTGGCTCAGGAGCGAGCCGAGGAGGTTGGTCAGGAGGCGGTTGCCCCCGAGTCCCAGCATCAGGCGAATCGAAACGAAGTAGACATTGCCCACCACATCGGCAACGCCAGTGAGGTGGAAACTCCGTTTGGCGTGGTCCACCTTCCTACCAACTGGAAGGTTCCGCTGGGGCACGACGCTCAGGGACAGCCCCGGTATCTCGACCTGTCTCCCACTCGTCATCTGGTCTACATGCTGCTGGCGGCAACCATCGTCGCCGTGATCTTCCTGACCAGTGCCCGCATCCTGACGCGGCAGCAGGCAAAGGGCCAGCCACCCAAGGGCTTCCCCGGCGCCATGGAAGCAATGACGCTCTGGGTTCGGCAGGAGGTCGTGCTGCCCAATGTCGGGGCCCATGGTGAAGGCTACGCTCCGTATCTGCTGACCGTCTTCTTCTTCATTTTGGCGATGAATCTGTTGGGGCTGCTGCCCTGGGGCGCCACAGCTACCAGCAACATCGCGGTGACCGCGGCGCTGGCGCTCGTGTCCTTTCTGGTCATCGAAATCACCGGCATGCGCGCGCTCGGCTTCGCCGGGTACATGAAGACGATCTTCTACCTGCCCCCCGGACTGCCGGGCGGAGTCGGCGGTTCGCTGCTCAAGGTGCTGCTGCTGGTCGTGATGACGCCGATCGAGATCATCGGCAAGCTGGCCAAGCCCTTTGCTCTCGCCGTCCGACTGTTTGCCAATATGACTTCGGGCCACGTGCTGGTGCTGGCCCTGCTTGGGCTGACCTTCCTCTTCCAGAGCTACTACGTGGGAATCGGGGCCTCAATCCTGGCCACCGGGGTCATGCTGCTCGAGGTGTTCGTCGCCTTCCTGCAGGCCTTTGTATTCACCCTGCTCACCGCCGTGTTCATCGGCTTGATGCGAGCGGAGCACTAGGCGGGGCAGCGGGGCAGAACAAATATGTTGACTGGTCGGGGAGGCGCTCGAACCGGCCGTGACGTACTCCGCCGGGTGGCGGACGAAGCCCACTGTTCCTCCGGGAACGACGGTGGGACACCAGGGCAGGCCGTTGGGGAGAGTCGGCCGTTGCTGCTGGCGAGCGCAGAGATGATTCTGGGTCTCCCGCTTATGCGGAGTCAAACATGCTGTACATTCTCGCTCTCTTGCAGGAAACAGCCGCGGCAGCCGGGGCATCCGGCCGCGGATTGGGTCTCATTGGGGCCGGCTTGGCGGCCGGACTCGCGGTCGTGGGAGCCGGCGTCGGTATCGGCCGGATCGGTGGCTCGGCGACTGAAGGTATCGCCCGGCAGCCTGACGCAACCGCGCGGATTCAGACGGCCATGATCATCGCGGCCGCCCTGGTCGAAGGTGTTGCCTTGTTCGTGGCGGTTATCGGGTTCCTGATTCAGTCGAAGATCACGTTTTAACTAGTCGCCAGTTGCCAGTCCCCAGTCAGCAGAAACGCTGACTGAGCGTCTGCAGTCTATCGACTGGGGACCGGCGACTAGTGAGTAGCGACTTCCACCAGAGGTAACGATGCTTTTCCTGGTACTGCTCCAAGAACACGTCGCCCGCGGACCGCTGTCCGTCGAGCCCGGTCTTATGATCTGGACCGTAGTGGTCTTCGTGGCCCTGCTTCTGCTTCTCAGGAAATACGCCTGGCCCGCGATCCTGGGAGCGGTGGAGGCCCGTGAGCGCGCGCTCGAGGAACAGCTGGCCGACGCCGAGCGCAACCGGGCCGAGGCGGCCCGATTGCTGGCGGAGCACCAGAAGCTGCTTGCCGAGGGTCGTACGGCTGCGCATGGGCTGCTGGCCGAAGCGCGAGTGGCGGCGGAGAAGGAGCGGGCGCTGGCCATGGAAAAGACGAGGCAGGAGCAGGAGGAGCTGCTGGAACGGGCCCGCCGAGACATCAACGCCGAGCGGGAGCGGGCGGTAACAGAGCTCCGGCGCGAAGCGGTGGATCTTTCCCTGGCTGCGGCGTCGAAGCTGATCGGTGAGCGGCTTAACTCCGAAAATGATCGCCGGATCGTGCAGGAGTATCTGGCCAGCCTGGGAAGCAACCATTGAGTGCCGAGACGGTAGCCCGGAACTACGCCGAAGTCCTGTTCGAGCTGGGTGAGCGCAGCGGTCACATCGAGCTCTACGCCAACTTGCTCGATGCGGTGGCGGCAGCGGTGGAGCAAACCCCGGGAGTCGAGGTGATTCTGATGTCGCCCCGGATTCCCAAGTCGGAGAAGGCGCAGCTCCTGGGCGCCGCCCTGCGCGATACGCCTCGGGAATTCGTGCTGTTCCTGCAGGCGCTGGTGCGCCGGGGACGCCAGCAGATTCTGCGCCCACTTGCGGTGGAGTACATGAACCTGCTGGACCGGAAGATGGACCGGGTGCGGGCCGGCGTGACCCTGGCGCGGACACCGGACGAGAGGCTCAAGCGCGGAATCCAGGAAGCGTTGAGCCGGCAGTTGGGGAAACAGGTGATTCCCGCCTTTTCCGTGGACCCGGAAATCCTGGGCGGGGCGATCGTGCGCGTGGGCGAGCG